>NZ_JBNNVQ010000003.1:0-190274 GCF_050280625.1 Pseudomonas sp. NPDC089569 | reverse complement strand
CGCGCCTGCTTTGGGAGCAGGATGTCAGGAGTTCGAATCCCCTTACCCCGACCATATTTGGGTCGTTAGCTCAGTTGGTAGAGCAGTTGGCTTTTAACCAATTGGTCGTAGGTTCGAATCCTACACGACCCACCATTTTTGAAACCAGTTCGCTGGAATCGAATCTTAAGATCAGACGCCAAAAGCTCTGTTCGCAGAAGGCGCCTTTCGAGGGTGCCTTTTTTTTACCGGGGTATAGCGCAGTCCGGTAGCGCGCCTGCTTTGGGAGCAGGATGTCAGGAGTTCGAATCCCCTTACCCCGACCATACAAAAAATCCTCGTATCGAAAGATACGGGGATTTTTTTTGCCCGTAAAAAACGGGGAAGCTTTCAAGTCATCGTACAACTTGCCGATAACGAGCTGTCGGGGCATGGCCCTTCAGTCAAGCCAACAAAAAACAAAGGCGCTCGTTATGTTTCTTCGTCAGTTGAATATTGCACCCCGTGCTGCACTGGGTTTTGCCTTGATCGCGGTGCTTGTGGCATTGCTCGGGATTTTTGCCCTGGGGCAAATGTCGAGCATCCGCGAGAGCGAGGTTGCGGTGGAGAAACAATGGCTTCCGAGTATCCGCGGTGGCGACGAGATTCGTGAAATCATGCTACGCATACGCACCATTTCTCTGCGCATGGCCCTGGACCAGGATCCGAAGAACATCGCGCAATACCGCAGCCAGATGGATACCCGTGACAAGGAACTGAGCGAGAAAATCGCCAGTTACGACGCGCTGGTGACCACGGCTGAAGGCAAGGCGTTGTACGATCAGTTCAAAAATACCTTCACGGCCTATCGCGCCGGCATTGCGCAATCCTTCACGCTTGCCGAGCAGGGGCGTCGAGACGAATTGACCAGGTTGTTGCTGGTGGACATGAAAACCGTGGTCGACGGGTCCGGCAAGCAGCTCAATGACCTGGCAGAACTGTTTACTCGACAGGTCGCAGCGGAAAGCGAGAAATCCAAGGCGCATTACGAAACCTCACGCACGATTGTCAGCTTGTTTATCGCCCTTGCGGCCTTGGCAACGGTCGGCCTGGCGATGTTGCTGACGCGCAGCATCGTGCGTCCGCTGAGTGAGGCGCTGGACGCTGCAGAGCACGTGGCCCTGGGCGACCTGACTCGCCCGATCGAGACCCGAGGCAATGATGAAGTCAGTCGTTTGCTCAAGGCGTTGGCAACCATGCAACAAAACCTGCGCGAAACCCTGCAAGGTATCAGTGGTTCCGCAACGCAGCTGGCGACGGCAGCCGATGAGTTGAGCGCCGTCACACTCGACAGTACTCAGGGGCTGCGACAACAGAACAATGAGATAGAACAGGCGGCCACGGCGGTTAACGAGATGACCAGTGCTGTGGAAGAAGTCGCACGCAATGCGGTATCTACATCCGACGCGACCCGCCAGTCCAGTGAATCCGCGCATGTGGGGCAGGAGCGGGTCGGCGAGACGGCCAGTGCCATCAGTTCACTGGCAAAGGATGTGCAAAGTACGGAGCAATTGGTGCAGTCGTTGGCCGATCAGTCCCAGGATATCGGCAAGGTACTGGATGTGATTCGTGCCATCGCCGAGCAAACCAACTTGCTGGCGCTCAATGCGGCTATTGAAGCCGCCCGGGCGGGGGAGAGTGGCCGAGGCTTCGCTGTCGTGGCCGATGAAGTGCGCGCTCTGGCCGGGCGTACACAGCAATCGACCCGGGAGATCGAACAGATGGTACAGGGCATGCGCAGCGGTTCGAGTCTGGCCCTGGAGGCCATGAATGCCAGCGCCTCACGTGCTGCCAGTACATTGGTACTGGCCGAGCGCGCAGGCGAGGCGTTGCAAACGATCACGGCGTCGGTGCATGAAATCCATGAGCGAAACCTGGTGATCGCCAGCGCGGCCGAAGAGCAGGCGCAGGTCGCACGCGAGGTCGACCGTAACCTGGTGAACATCCGCGACCTGTCGGTGCGGTCTGCCAGTGGGGCTGACCAGACCAGCGCTTCAAGTCACGAATTGTCGCAACTGGCCAATACCCTGCAGGGGATGGTGCGGCGCTTTCGGGTGTAATTCCGAGATGTAAAAAACCTGTGGGAGCGACGGTGCGGCGCTCCCACAGAGGCAGGTATCAGTGCAGCTTGAGCCGTGGCTCGGTGCCTCGGCCGATCTTGCTGCCGAGCATCAGCATCGCCGTACGGAACGGCCCGTACAGTGCCATCTGGTGCATACGATACAGCGACACATAGAACATCCGCGCCAGCCATCCCTCAAGCATCACGCTGCCAGTGAGGTTGCCCATCAAGTTACCCACAGCGGAAAAACGCGAGAGCGAAATCAGCGAGCCATAGTCGGTGTACTTGTACTCCGGCAGCGGTTTGCCTTCGATCCGCAGTTTCAATGATTTGGCCAGCAACGACGCCTGCTGGTGCGCAGCCTGGGCACGCGGCGGCACATTGCGATCGCTGCCCGGTTGCGGGCAAGCCGCACAATCGCCGAAGGCGAAGATGTTTTCGTCGCGAGTGGTCTGCAAGGTTGGCAGCACTTGCAACTGGTTGATCCGGTTGGTTTCCAGGCCATCGATCTCCTTGAGGAAACCCGGTGCGCGGATTCCCGCAGCCCAGACCTTCAGGCCGGCCTTGATCACGTTGCCATCGGCGGTGACCAGGCTGTCGGCCGTCACCTCACTGACCGCTGCGTTGGTCATGACATTGACCCCGAGCTTCTCCAGTGTTTTGTGCACAGGTCCGCCGATACGCTCCGGTAGCGCAGGCAGCACCCGCGGCCCGGCTTCGATCAGGGTGATGTGCATGTTTTCCGGTTTGATCCGATCCAGACCATAAGCGGCAAGCTCGTGGGCGGCGTTGTGCAGTTCGGCGGCCAACTCGACCCCGGTGGCACCGGCACCGACGATGGCCACGCTGATTTGCTCGACTTGATCGTTCTGCCCGGCATGCGCGCGCAGGTAGTGATTGAGCAATTGCTGGTGGAAGCGTTCGGCCTGTTTGCGGGTGTCGAGGAACAGGCAGTGCTGGGCTGCGCCCAGGGTGCCGAAATCGTTGGTGGTGCTGCCGACGGAAATCACCAGCGAGTCATAAGGCACTTCCCGTGCCGGGACCAGTTCCAGACCGGCTTCGTCATAAGTGGCAGCCAACTGGATTTTCTTGTTCGCGCGATCAAGCCCGCTCATGCGCCCCAGCTGGAACTCGAAGTGGTTCCATTTCGCCTGGGCAACATAGTTGAGTTCATCTTCGGAAGAGTTCAGGGAACCGGCCGCCACTTCATGCAACAGCGGTTTCCAGATGTGGGTCAGGTTCGCGTCGACCAGCATTACGCTGGCCGTGCCGCGCTTGCCCAGAGTCTTACCCAGACGGGTAGCCAACTCCAGACCGCCGGCGCCGCCGCCGACAATGACAATACGATGGGACATGGGGATAACTCGCAAGGCTAAAAGAAATCTGTGCAGTTACCCGAGCGAGCGCGAAGCAGCTCATAGCGTCAGATAACTGATAAAACGGCTCAACAGGCCCAGGCCAATGGTCACTGCCAGTACCAGTATGAGGAGCATCCACGGCCGGAAAGGCCGGCGCTCGACTCGGTGCTGGGACAGCTGCAGGTACTCTTCGACATGCTTCTGGTCTTCGGGGTTCAGGCGGCTTGTCATATCGGGCCTCGTCAGGGGTAGACGTTGCTAAATGTACTGAAGCTACAACGGGTGTTATCCCACGATGAACGGAGCATAGCCGCTTGCCGGCAAGGGCTCGACGCTCACTGTGTCGTCCAGGCGAATGATGCCACTTTGTAACACTCGTGCAGTGATTCCGCCATGCCCGCGTACAGCCTGGAACGTTCCCTTGCCCAGATTGCTCTCCAGGCGTGCGCAGGGCTGACACCAGCCTGTGGTTTCGAACACTGCCTGACCGATACGGAAGCGGCGGCCCTTGAGACTGAACAAATTGATCCCGCTGATGACGAGATTGCGCCGTAAATCTGCAGGCAGGACCGGGTGATCGTCGGGGCGTCCCATCAGCGAGCTGATCACTGCCAGATGTTCCCACTGAATGAGCGTGACCTGCCGGGCATTGCGGACACCGGGGCGTGCGTGATCGCCGGTCAGGCCGGCCTCCAGCCGTGCTTCCACGGCATCCAGTTCAATCATCGACGAACGTGATGTGGGGCGCACACCTATCCAGCGAACACGGCCTTGCTGGGGAACCTCTGCAATCAGCGCCTGCAATGGACTCACAGGCTGATTCCGACATCGAAAACAATGCTGCGCCCCAGGTTGCTGCGCAGAAAGTCCGGGGCTTCCGGGTGGGCGAACAGCACACGTGCGAACGTCGGGCCTACCAGTGATAGCGACCGCCAACCCTGGCGCAGGTATTCGGTCGGTGGGGGAAAATGGCTGTTGAGGTCCAGCACTTCGCGCTTGAGACTGGCAAAGGCGATGATGTCCAGCTCGCCCAGATCCATGCCGCGCTCCTTGTAGTTATGCGCTTTTTTTCGCAGGGTCGGCGCCAGTCGCAGCAGAAATTCGTTGGCAGGAATGCGCCGGGGCTTGGCCTCGCGTCGGACCAATTGGCTCAGGGAAAATGCGCTACGGCGGCGTTGCAGTTCGTCGCGCCATTCGTCATTGAGGCGCCGACCTTCGTCCAGGACAAAGAACACTTCGAAACTGGCGTCGCGAAACAGCACGTCGGGCGGTTCCCCGGCGGGGGCGAACTCATCGGTGCGATAAGGAATGTTCAAGCCTTGCAGCAGGCGCTGGCACACCCAACGCTCTCGCTCCCATTTGCGGGCATTGGACAGGAACGCGTTGGCTTGCTCGGCCGCGATGGTCAGCAGGCGTAAGTAGTCTGAGTCATCCATAGGCCAAAGCTTAGCGTTCAAATGCGACAAGCAGATAGATTTGCATCGACTGGAGACGTCGTGCTGGCGTAGTAGACTGCTCGACATCGGTGTGAGTCCATCCAGGAGCCAGCGTTGAAAAACATGAGGTTGGCCGCATGATCGGTGCAGAACTGCTGGCGTCCCAAACGTTGACGCTTGGCTGGCTGATCTATGTGCCCATGTTGATCTGGGCCATCTGCCGTGCGCCCTGGGTCGAATTGTTCACCGACAGCCGTCGCCAGCATTTGTTGCTGGGGACAGTATTCGCACTGTTCATGCTGTGGCTGGTGCGTCGGGATTTCGATACCGGCGTGTCTTATCACTTTATCGGCATGACGGCGGTGACGCTGTTGCTGGACTGGCCGCTGGCAATGGTCGGTGGGCTGGTGGCGCAAGTGGGCCTGGTGCTGCTGGGGCGTCAGGATCTGGCCGCCATGGGGGTAAATGGTGCGCTGTTCATTCTGCTGCCGGTACTGGTGACCGAATGCTGCGCGATCCTGGTGGAGCGTGCGCAGCCGAAAAATCTCTTCGTGTATATCTTCGTTTCCGGCTTCTTTGCCGCCGCGCTTTGCGCGTTGTTGTGTCTGGTGCTTTCGCTGACGTTGCTGTGGTACGACGAGCGTTTCGTCATGCCTTATTGGCTGGAGGACTTTATCGGCTATTTGTGGCTGATCATTTTTCCCGAGGCATTCATCAACGGCATGGTGGTCAGCGCGCTGGTTGTGTTTTGCCCCGAGTGGCTGGAGACCTTCAACCGCACGCGCTACCTTTCCGCACCCTGGAAGGACGACGATCCCAAGTCCTGATTCGGTTCAAGGCTGGCATCATCGTCGCTGCCTGCATCAATGGCGCGGGTCGAAATCACCGCTGAACAACTCGTCTTCGGCATCGGGGGCCACTGGAATCTTGTGCTCCTCCGACGCCCACGCCCCCAAGTCGATCAATTTGCAACGGTCGGAACAGAAAGGCCGGTATTTGCTCTCGGGGCTCCATTCGACGGGAGCGCCGCAGGTTGGGCATTCGACGGTCGGGATCTGGCTCATGACTGGCCTCCACACAAAGTAAGGTAAAAGTGATGCAGGCGTTCGACCTCGCTGTGCAGCCAGGTGAGATCGCGGTCATTGACCACGACGTCGTTGGCATGGCTCACGCGATCCTGGCGGCTGGACTGCGCCTTGAGGATCGCCTGGACTTGCTCTTCGCTGGTCTGGTCACGGCGCAGGGTGCGCTCGATCTGCAATTGTTCGGGAGCATCGATCACCAGTACCCGCCGGGTCATGGCGTACTGGCCGGACTCGATCAACAGCGGTGAAACCAGAATGGCGTAAGGTGATTTTGCCAGCGCCAGATGATGGGCGATTTCCTCGCCGATCAACGGATGCAGCAAGGCTTCCAGCCAGCGGCGTTCGTCCGGCACTTCGAAGATCAGTTTGCGCAGGGCGGCGCGATCCAGTTGCCCATCGGCCTGCAACACGCCGGGGCCGAAGTGTTCGACGATCTTCGCCAGCGCCGGCCGGCCCGGTTCAACGACCCAGCGCGCGGCGTGGTCGGCATCGACGACGTGAACACCGAGATCGATGAAGTGTTGGGCCGCCGCGCTTTTACCGCTGCCGATGCCACCGGTCAGGCCAAGAATCCAGGGTTTTTCCACAGGGGTATTCATTTCAAACCGACAAACTGCCAATAGAAGTCGGTTATTTGACCACCCCAGAGCAAGGCAATCCAGCCGGCAATCGCCAGGTAGGGGCCAAACGGGATCGGTGTCGAGGTTTTTGCCTTGCGCATGCGCAGGTAAATCACCCCGATGACAGCCCCCACCAGCGAGGAGAGCAGGATGGTCAAAGGTAAAATCTGCCAGCCTCCCCAGGCCCCGAACATGGCCAGCAACTTGAAATCACCGTGGCCCATACCGTCCTTGCCGGTGATCAACTTGAACAGCCAGAACACGGACCAGAGCGCCATATAGCCGACGATGGCGCCCCACAATGCATCTTGCAGTGGCGCGAACAGGCCGAGACTGTTGATGATCAAGCCCAGCCACATCAACGGCAGCACCAGCACATCCGGCAGCAGTTGGTGTTCGGCATCGATGATGGCCATGGCCAGCAGGCCCCAGGTCAGGAGCAGCGCCAGGCAGGCTTGAGCGCCGAAGCCGAAATGCCAGGCAATGAATGCCGAGAGCAGCCCGCTTGCCAGCTCGGTCAATGGGTAGCGTTTGCTGATCGGCGTCGCGCAGGCCGAGCAGCGTCCACGCAGAAACACAAAACTCAGCAGTGGAATGTTTTCCCAGGCACGGATTCGGTGGTTGCAATGGGGGCACTGAGAATGGGGCAGCAGCAGATTGTAGGTCGGCAGTGGTGTTTCGCCGGGCAGCCCGAGAATTTCATGGGCCTGCCCACGCCATTCACGGTCGAGCATTTTCGGCAGGCGCCAGATCAACACGTTGAGAAAGCTGCCTATCAGCAGGCCGACCAGCCCGGCCATGATGACGAACGCCAGAGGGTAGAGGATCAGTATTTCGTTCAAGGGCATGTCAGATCGCTGCACCGAGTTGGAAGATGGGCAGATACATCGCAACCACCAGGCCGCCGACGATAACACCCAGCACCACCATGATGAATGGTTCCATCAGGCTGCCGAGGTTATCGATCATGTTGTCCACCTCGTCCTCGTAGAATTGCGCAACCTTGTCGAGCATGTCATCCAGAGCACCGGACTCTTCACCGATGGCCGTCATCTGGATCGCCATGTTCGGAAAGATGCCGCAGGTGCGCATGGAAAAATTCAACTGCATGCCTGTCGAAACGTCTTGTCTGACACGCAGCACTGCGCGTTTGAACACGACATTGCCGGTGGCGCCCGCCACCGATTCCAGGGCTTGCACCAAGGGCACGCCGGCGGCAAATGTAGTCGAGAGGGTGCGAGCGAAGCGGGCCACGGCGGATTTGTACATCAGTTTGCCCACCAGTGGCAGTTTCAGCAGCCAGGTGTCCGAACGGTCGCGAAATCCCTGCGAAGTCCTGAGGGCATGGCGCACCGCAAGGAACGCACCGAGCAGCCCGCCGATCATCATCCACCAACCGGCCTGCATGAATTTCGACAGGCTGATGACCATCACGGTGAGGGCGGGCAATTGGGCGCCGAAGCCCTGGAAAATCGACTGGAACTGCGGCACGACCTTGACCAGCAGAATCGCGCTCACAATGATCGCGACAAAGACCACAACCAGCGGATAGGTCATGGCTTTCTTGATTTTGGCCTTGAGTCCCTCGCTCTTTTCCTTGTAGATCGCCACTCGCTCCAGCAGGGTCTCCAGGGCGCCAGCCTGCTCGCCGGCATCCACCAGGCTGCAGTAGAGGTCATCGAAGTAACGAGGCTTTTTGCGCAGGGCGGCGGCCAGGCTGTTGCCTGCCGCGACTTCCTGTTTGATCTCGTCCACCAGCGCGCGCATGGCCGGGTTATCGAAGCCTTCGGCGATGATGTCGAATGACTGCAACAACGGCACGCCAGCCTTGATCATGGTCGCCATCTGGCGCGTGAACAGGGCGATGTCCTGGGCCTTGATGCGCGAACCCATGCTGAACAGCGAGGTGGTTTTCCTGCGAATCTTGCCGGGATTGATGCCTTGTCTGCGCAGTTGTGCCCTGATCAGCGCCGTATTCTGGCCGCTTAGCTCACCGGTGACTTTCGTGCCTTTGCGGTCAGTGCCTTCCCAGGCATATACGCTGATTTTTGCTGCTTTGACCGCCATATTCTGTCCCTGGTGAGCCGATTGAATTCTTCGAGGTGGGTGAGGCCTTGCATGGTCTTGTGCGGGCCCAGGTGAATGCCGCCGTTGCGGTATTCGCAATCGACCCGCTCATAGATTGTGAATGTGCCGATGCGTTCCTCGGGGGAAGTCGGTGAGTGACTTATAGCCTAGTCAACTGACGGCACCCAACCAGCGGCGGCTGGGTGACAAAAAGTGTCAGATAGTGCGGATTCTGGAACCAGGACAAGGCGTTGATGTGGTCGCTCACCCTGCCTGGCGGGGGCGAAGGGCTTGGCACGGGTCGTGCTGAGGCACAGTCGGATCATGAGATTTCAACTCATGCATGGAGGCTGCCTATGAATACACAAAAAGGTTTTACCCTGATCGAGCTGCTGATCGTGGTGGCGATCATCGGGATTCTGGCGACGTTTGCGATACCCGCCTATTCGAAGTACCAGGCGCGAGCAAAGGTCACGGCGGGGTTGGCAGAGATATCCGCCATGAAGGTTCCGTTCGAGGATGTCATCAATCAGGGCGATACACCGGCGACGGGGAACGTGGTGCCGGGGGGCGGGAACGCTACCGGCAACTGTGTACTGGCAGTGACGGGGACCGCCTCCACGGGCGCGGGCTCCATTGTTTGTACATTGCAATCTGCTCCAGGATCCGTACAGGGCAAAACCATAACCCTGACCCGGGACGTCAATGCGGGATGGTCGTGTGCAAGCACTGCCCAGCAAGACTATGTACCTAAAGGTTGCAGCGGTTCTGCGGGTTGAGGTGTGATTTCGGCAGCCCCGCCCTGACCGTAATGCTGTTCAGTTAAGGGATTTGTAGGAGCATACTTGCTCCTACAGGTTGCCGGTTGATATTGCGCCGACATTGAAAAGGAAAGTTTAAAAAATTCATGCACTTAGGAACTTTCCATTAACCTGCAACTTGCATGCAGAATTGCGTCCACTCATGCATTTTGCATGATTCCGAAAATTTGCATTTACGATAACTGATTGAAATTTAACAATTTTTTATTAGTGGAAAAGTTGGCACAGCGTTCGCTATATCTCCAGTAACCCTGCCGAAATGACATCCGGCAGACTTTCCAGAAAAACAGGAGTTACTCGTATGAAGAAGTTCGCTATCGCTGCCGCTGCCGCAACCGCGCTGACTCTTGCTATGACCAACGCCGTGTTTGCGCAGACTCAAGCCACTCAGGCGCCAATGACCCTGGCGGCAGGTGAAATGACCAAGGCCAAGGAAGCCACTTCCGATACCTGGATCACCACCAAAGTCAAAAGCGACCTGATGACCGAAAAAGGCATTCCTGGCACTGACATCAAAGTTGAAACCAACAAAGGCGTCGTGTCCCTGTCGTCTACCGTGATGCTAACCAAGGCTCAGAAAGAAACTGCCGTGTCGATCACCAAGAAAATCAAAGGCGTGAAGGCGGTCTCCGCTGATGGCCTGGAAGCCGAATAAGGCAAGACTTCTCGCCTGGACCGGGAGAAGACGCGGTAGACGGGCCGGGTCATACGTCTACCGCTTCTGACGCGTTCATGCGAACGGCCTAAAAAAATGGCCATTGCAGGCCCCGACATTCGTGCCGGGGCCTGTTCTATTTGAGCCCGGCAAAATCCTGTGGGGGTTCACATAGGGGCAAGGCTGAGTCAGTTACCGCGCTTGCTGGTGATCTGCACCAGACGATTACCTTCAAAGCGCAAGAAGTGGTACATCCCGCCAGTGGGGCCGTAAGTCCATTCCTCGACTTGAAATTCTTCCTGTCGGTTGGCACTGCGTTTGTAGCCCAACAGATCGCGACTGACCGGCTCGCCACACTTATGCTGCACTTCGCTCGATCGGTCACCGACACTGATCAGTTGACTGCCGCAGCGCAAGGTATCCGCTGCCCGGACCTGGCTCGCCGTCAATGCGAGCGCCAGTGCGAGCAGCAGCCGTCTACCCATCAGTCGGCGTCCAGGTGCATGGACGTTACAACCTTGCCGTCCTTTTCCGCTTCGCCCAACTGGGCGTCGATGAAGTAGACGCGATCATCGGCAAGCTGGCCCTTGTCGACCAGATAGTCCTTGATGCTGCTGGCGCGGTCCTGACCCAGCTGGCGCAGCAGAGCCTCGCTGGAGCTCCAGGACTCGATCACGCCTGCGCGCATCTTGTTCGTGCGTTCCTCCTTGCCCAGATCCTTCCATTCGGCGGGCGGTTGAGCCTTGAGGCGGGTACGGTAGATGCCTTCCAGTAGCGGACCTTTTTCGTTGTCCGGAACGTCCAGCATCGAGGCCTGGGCCGGAACCTTCTCACCACGACGCTGGAGCATCTTGTAGTAGTTGTACTGATACTCGCGCTCCAGACGCTGCTCGGCGATCAGAGGACCGTCGCTGCTTTTGGCAGCCGTGCCTTCGATTTCCAGACGCAGGGCCGGGCGTTCCTTGAGCGCCTTGGACAACTTGTCCAGCGCCGCCTCGGCGTCCTTGCTCAGATCGCTTGAACCCGGCGCGAACGACACGCTGCCCAGGTCATCCGCACCACCACCGGACACCAGCCCACCGATCAGTTTGAAGGGCGCGGCGGCCGCCTTGACGATCAGGTTGCGCAGGGTTTGCCAGACAATCGGCATGATGCTGAATTGCGGGTTGTTCAGGTCGCCGGTGACCGGCAGTTCGATGGATATCTTGCCATCGACATCCTTGAGCAGGGCGATGGCCAGTTTCAGCGGCAGGCTCACAGCGTCGGGGCTGTCGACTTTTTCCCCCAGTTGCAGCTGTTCGACCACGACCTTGTTTTCGGCTTTGAGCTGGCCGCGGGTGATCTGGTAATGCAAGTCCAGATTGAGCCGACCCTTGCGGATGCGGTAGCCGGCGAACTTGCCCGAGTAGGGGGTCAGTGTGGTCAGTTCCACGCGTTTGAAACTGGTGGCGATGTCGAGGCTGGCCAGCGGGTCGAACGGATTGACCGAGCCCTTGATGGTCACCGGTGCATAACGGTCGACCTTACCCTTGACGTCGACGCTGGCGGGTTTTGCCTGGCGGCTGTCGATGGTGCCGATCTGGCCGTTGAGTTGCTGGATGGCTGTGGCGAAGTTGGGGGTCAGGCTGAAGTCGGCGAAGTTCGCCGAACCGTCG
Organism: Pseudomonas sp. NPDC089569; assembly: GCF_050280625.1. NCBI lineage: Bacteria > Pseudomonadati > Pseudomonadota > Gammaproteobacteria > Pseudomonadales > Pseudomonadaceae > Pseudomonas > Pseudomonas sp. NPDC089569. Next base: position 178,497 of record NZ_JBNNVQ010000003.1, on the reverse strand, counting down.
TTGATCACGATCGCGCCGATATGAATGCCCAATGGCTTGCCTTGGCTGGCAGCGGGTTTGGCGGCGGTTTTGCTGCCGGAGTCGGCCGCTTGCGGGATCAGCAGGTCGTCGATGTTGGTGGTGCGGTCATCGTTGATCATGAAGCGCGCATAGGGCTGTTGCAGGTTGATCCTGTCAATCGACAGGCTGTCGCCATGCTGATAGTTCAGGCCTTCGACCACCACCTGCTGCCACTTGAGGAAGTCACGGGTCTTCAGGGTGTCCAGGGTATGCAACTGATCGACCTGGGCGCGGCCTGTGACGGCAAGTGCCAGCGGCTCGGTGCTCTTGAGGTCTACCGCAAGATCACTGCCCAACATGCCGCTGCGCAGTTCGAGGCGAATGAACGGGGTGATGTATGACTGGGCGACACGCAGGTCGATGTCCCTGGTCTGGACCTTAAGCCGGGCGCTGACCGGGGCCAGATTGACCTCGCCCTCGGCCAGCAGCTTGCCTTGCTTGCCCACGCCAGTGTCGAGCTTGAGCGTGAAAGGTGAGCCGTTGAGGCTGTCGAACTTCTGCAGATCGAGATTCAGCGGCCCCAGCTCCAACGCTACGGCGGGTTGCGCCTTGCGGTCCGCCAGGTGCACCTGGTAATCACGCAGTTGCACATCATTGAGCAGGACTTGCCAGGGTTTTCCCGGTGCCGCAGGTGCAGGCTTCGGTGAATCCGCTGCCGCGGGAGTCGTCGGTGGTTCCGCTTTGGCTTTCGCGGCCGGTTTGGCAGGTTGGCTGGCGAACAGTTTTTGCCAATCGAGCTGGCCATCGGATTCGAGCGCGGCCCAGGTTTCCAGCTTGTGGCTGCGGATCTTGCCGACCACCACTTGCTGTTTGGCCAGATCCACGGTGGTGTCGCTGACATCCAGTCGCTCAAGCCTTGCCAATGGACGACCATTGGGTGCCTTGATGGAGAACGGGGCGATACTGACGGCGACGTTGTTCAGCAGCAGCTCGGTATCCTTGGCTAGGTTGAGCTTGTAATCGGTACTGAGACTGAAGACACCCGTTTCCAGGTCCAGTGGTACGGCATCACGCACGTAGGGCCAAAACGCTTTCATCTTGCCGTCGGTGACTTTCAGTTTCCCTTCGGAGGCAAGCGGAATCAGGCTGAAATTCCCGCTCCAGTCGATCTGCCCGCCGTTTGGTCCGATAGCCACCAACGTCATATCGGCACTGTCTTCGGGCAGGGTGCTGAGATTCTTCAGCTCGAAGTCGAGTTTGTCGTAGAGGAATTCGATGGGTTCGCTCGGGCGATCATCCTGAAAGTGCACGGCACCACCGACCAGTTTGATGCTGTCCATGCGCAACGGAAAAGGCTTGGCGTTGGGGTCAGTCGGCGTCGGCTCGCTGGGTGGCAGCTTGAACAGGCCGAGCAGGTTGAGCTTGCCGTCCTTGCCGAAGAGGATTTCGGTCTTGGGTTTGTCCAGTTCGATGGCCGTTATATGCAACGCCTTGGTCCAGAGACTGTCGAGTTGCAGGTTGGCGTACAGGCGTTCGAAGCCGACCTGTTCCTTGCCGGGCTCACCGATGTTCAAGCCCCAAAGGGTCACTTCGAGGCTGAAGGGGTTGAGTTCGATCCGCTGGAGGGAAGCCGGTGTGGTGGCATAGTTGGCCAGTTGCTGATTGGCCACACGCAAGGCAATGCCCGGCAGTATCAGAAAGCCCAGCAGACTGTAGAGGGCCAGAGCAGTCAACAAGGCGCCGACGGCGCGAATCAATCCTTTGGGCATGTGCGGCTTCATCTGTTTGAATCGGAGTGCCTTGGAGTATGGCACGCGATTGCGGTTCCGAAGCAATCGCTCCATTGAGGATCTTTCGGACTGTTCCTACATCGCTCAGAGCTGCAAGATCAGGGTTTTCAGCGGCGGTTGCTCATCCATCGACGGGAAGTCTGCGGCGGGTTTCATCACCGTCCATTCACGAACCGGTCGCCCGGCTTTTTCTGCACAACGCAAAACCTGCTCGCGCCAGTCGTCCATGCTGACCTTTGCCAGATTGTTGCAGCAGATCAGCACGCCATTGTCAGCGGTGGTCAATAGCGCGGGCTTGAGCAGGCTCTGGTAGTCGCGCAACAGGTCCACAGTGCCGAAGGCGCTCTTGGCCCAGGCCGGCGGATCCAGCAGCACCAGGTCGTACTGGCGTTGTTCCAGTCGCAGATAACTCGGCAGTTTTTGCCCGCGACGCTGGCTGATGGGCAGCCCGGCCAACTGGCGGATGGCCGGGAAGTAGTCGGACTGGATGAATTCCATGGTCGGCAAATGCGGATTGAGCAGGCCGTTTTCGCGACCCACCGCCAGGTTGCCTTCGGCGAAGTCCAGGTTGCATACCTCACTGGCGCCACCGGCCGCTGCGCTCAGACCTACACCGCAGGTGTAGGCGAACAGATTCAGTACACGCTTGTTCTTGCTGTGATCCTTGACCCAGCCGCGAGTGTTGCGCAGATCCAGGAACAGCAACGGGTCTTGTCCGGCGTGACGCCCGCGAACCCGATAATTGAGTCCCCACTCGTGTCCGACCAGGTCCTGCAGGGCGGCTTCGTCTGCGCGGTAGACACTGTCTGTACGGTCGATGCGCGAGTTGCCACGGGAGCGGTCGTTGTAGACCAGTAACGTTTCAAACCCCAACTGCTGATTGATGATTTCGTGCAGTTGCAGCAGCGTCTCGCGCTCCAGCGACTGGTGAAAGCTCTGCACCATCAGTTGCGGGCCATAACGGTCGATCGTCAGCCCTCCTGCGCCTTCCTGGCTGCCGTGGAACAGGCGATAGCAATCGGTGCCTTGGCGATGCAGTTCGGCCAGCAGGTCCTGGCGACGTTCGAGGGCGGCGCGCAGCGCCTGGTTCAAGGAAGACATGCTGGGCGCCTTGCAGGAAAGAATGGGGGCGCGGGAGTTTAACAGCTTGTAGGAGCGAGCATGCTCGCGATGAACGAAAGGGCGCCATGGGGCACCAGGATCCCCGCATCATCGTTTACGTCCATCGCGAGCGTGCTCGCTCCTACAGGTCAGGCATCAGGTCGGCAGGCCCATGCGGCGCTTTGCCCGCTGTACCGAACCGTTGCGCACCGTCCAGCGCAGCATGGGCGCGCTGCGATTGACGCTGGCGCGGATCAGCTTGCGTTGCAGCGGGCTCTGGCTGACCCCAAGCAAATCACTGGCCCAGTCCGGCAGCAGGTCGATTCCGGCCTGCATCATCAGACCGCCGAACGGCTTGGCGAGACGACTCGGAGACGGAGCATTCAGTAACAGGCGCAGTACTTCGCGGCTGCGTTCGTCGCACTGTAGCTGCGGCCGGATGTGCTCAAGATAATCGGCAATTGCCTGTCGGGAGCGGGGTACATCCCGGGCGCCCAGGCGTTCGGCGACCAGCGCGATTTCTGCGTAGTAGCGATCCTGATCGACCAGCGACAAATGAGGATTGCGATAGCGCAAATGCGCAGCGAGAAAGTTGCTGACTTCGGCCACATGCACCCAGGTCAGCAGGTCGGGATCGCTGGCGGCGTAAGGGCGACCGTCCGGCGCTGTGCCGGTGACCTGCAGGTGAATGGTGCGGACCTTCTCGATCAGCCAGTCGGCATCCCGGCGTGAACCGAACGTGGTGCCGGAGATGAATTGACCGGTACGGCGCAGGCGGCCAAGCATGTCTTCGCGAAAATTCGAATGGTCCCACACGCCCGCCAATGCCAGCGGGTGCAGGGCCTGAAGCATCAATGCGCTGATGCCGCCGATGAGCATGCTGCTGAAGTCGCCGTGTACTTGCCAGCTCACCGAGTCCGGACCGAACAGGCCGGGATCGCCCTTGGGATTTTCCAGGTCGAGCTTGCCCAGGGACAGGCCGGTCAGGCTCATGATTTGGGTTTCGATGCGGCTTCTGATGAATTCCATGGTGACTCTGTATTTCTGTAGGAGCGAGCATGCTCGCGATGGTCGCTAACGATAATGCGTTTTTCCTGAATATATGCGGCGCGTCGACGTTCATCGCGAGCTTGCTCGCTCCTACAGGGGCCGTGCGTTACGGGTTCAGGCGTTTGTCGATCAGCCCCTGCACCACACTCGGATCGGCCAGGGTCGACGTATCGCCCAGGCTGTCGAGTTCGTTGCAGGCGATCTTGCGCAGAATACGGCGCATGATCTTGCCCGAACGGGTTTTGGGCAAGGCGGGAGCCCACTGAATCAGGTCCGGCTTGGCGAAACTGCCGATTTCCTTGCTGACCAGCGCCAGCAGCTCTTTCTTCAACTCGTCCCCGGGCTCGACGCCGTTCATGGCGGTGACAAAGGCGTAGATGCCCTGGCCCTTGACATCGTGGGGGTAGCCGACCACGGCAGCCTCGGCAATGCTGTCGTGCAGCACCAAGGCGCTTTCCACTTCGGCGGTGCCGATGCGGTGTCCGGATACGTTGATCACATCGTCGATGCGGCCGGTGATCCAGTAGTCGCCATCCTCGTCACGGCGCGCGCCGTCCCCGGTGAAGTAATAACCGGGGTAAGGCTTGAAGTAGGTGTCGATCATTCGTTGCGGATCACCGTAGACACTGCGGATCTGCGCCGGCCAGCTGGACTTGATGGCCAGCACACCGCTGCCGGCGCCCTTGATTTCTCTGCCCTGTTCATCGAGCAGTACCGGTTGCACGCCGAACATCGGTTGTGTGGCGCAGCCGGGTTTGATCCGTTGTGCACTCACCAACGGGCTGAGCATGATGCCGCCGGTTTCGGTTTGCCACCAGGTATCGACGATGGGGCAACGTTCTTCGCCGACCGCATGGAAGTACCATTCCCAGGCTTCCGGGTTGATCGGTTCACCGACACTGCCGAGCAGTCTGAGACTGGAGCGGGACGTTTCCTTCAGCGGTTCGGGGCCTTCACGCATCAGGGCGCGCAGGGCAGTTGGCGCGGTGTAGAAAATATTGACCTTGTGCTTGTCGATCACCTGCCAGAAACGCGAGGTGTTCGGGTAACTGGGCACGCCTTCGAAGATCAGCGTGGTGGCGCCATTGGCCAGCGGCCCGTAGACAATGTAGCTGTGGCCGGTCACCCAGCCCACATCTGCGGTGCACCAGAAGACTTCGCCATCGCGGTAATCGAGCACGTATTTGAATGTCATCGCCGCTTGCAGCAGGTAGCCGCCAGTGGTGTGCATGACACCTTTGGGTTTGCCGGTACTGCCGGAGGTGTAGAGGATGAAAAGTGGGTCTTCGGCATCCATCGGTACGGGCGGACAGTCGTCACTGGCGTCGCGCAGCGCCTGGTGATACCAGAGGTCGCGACCTTCGACCCAGTTCACCTGATTTTGCGTGCGCTCGACCACGACCACGGTACTGACGTTCGGGCAACTCTGCAGGGCTTTATCGACGTTTTGTTTGAGCGGGACGAACTTGCCGCCGCGCACACCTTCGTCGGCGGTGATGACGGTTCGGCAGTCGGCATCGAGTATGCGATCGCGCAAGGAATCGGGAGAAAAACCGCCGAACACCACTGAATGAATGGCACCAATGCGCGTGCAGGCGAGCATGGCGTAGGCTGCCTCCGGGATCATCGGCATGTAGATGCACACCCGGTCGCCTTTTTTCACGCCTCGGCTCTTGAGCACGTTGGCCAGGCGACAAACGTTGTGATGCAGTTTTTTATAGGTGATTTGCGCGGATTCGGCGGGATCGTCGCCTTCCCAGATGATTGCGGTCTGATCGCCTCGTTTGTCCAGGTGCCGGTCGATGCAGTTGTAGCTGACATTCAACTGGCCACCGGCAAACCAGCTGGCCTCGCCGGTTTTCAGGTTGTAGCGCTGGACTGTGTCCCAAGGGGCGCTCCAGTCGAGAAAACGGGTGGCTTGTTCAGCCCAGAACGTACTGGGATGTTCGATGGATTCGCGGTACAGACGATGGTAGTCGTCTTGACTCAGCTGTGCAGCCCGGCGGATGGCATCGGCTTTGGGGAACGTGCTGATATCGAACATGACGGTTCCTTGGTCTTGTTTTGCGACAAGGATAAAGATGCGCCGAGAGGTCGATAGGTTCAAGTCGTAAACAAAACAACTGTGGGAGCGAGCCTGCTCGCGATAGCGTTGGGTCAATCAACATCAACGTTGACTGACAAACCGCAATCGCGAGCAGGCTCGCTCCCACAGGGATAGCAATGTGGCCTTAGATCACCCGCGGTGACGACCACGGAAGTAGTTGATCAGCCCCTGGGTCGAGGCGTCTTCGGCGGGTGCTTCCTCGCTGCCGACCAGGCGGTTGTAAACGCCTTTGCCCAGTTCCTTGCCCAGCTCCACGCCCCACTGATCGAAGGCGTTGATGCCCCAGATCACGCTTTGCACGAAGACCTTGTGCTCGTACATCGCCACCAGCGCGCCCAGGCGGCGCGGGCTGATGCGCTCGACCACCAGGGTGTTGCTCGGGCGGTTGCCCGGAATGACCTTGTGCGGCGCGAGCCTGTGCACTTCGGCTTCACTCAGGCCTTTGTCGCGCAATTCGGCCTCGGCTTCGGCCAGGGTCTTGCCGAGCATCAGTGCCTGGCTTTGCGACAGGCAGTTGGCGTACAGCCACTGGTGGTGGTCGGCGACCGGGTTGAAGCTGACGATCGGCACGATGAAGTCCGCCGGAATCAGTTGGGTGCCCTGGTGCAGCAACTGGTGGTAGGCGTGCTGGCCGTTGCAGCCGACGCCACCCCAGATGACCGGGCCGGTGTCGGTGGAGACGGCCGTGCCGTCCTGACGCACGCTCTTGCCGTTGGACTCCATGTCCAGCTGCTGCAAGTGCTTGGTGATGTTACGCAGGTAATGGTCGTACGGCAGGATCGCGTGGCTCTGCGCGCCCCAGAAGTTGCCGTACCAGACACCGAGCAAGGCCAGCAGCACCGGCATGTTCTGTTCGAACGGCGCGCTCTGGAAGTGCTGGTCCATGGTGTAGGCGCCGGACAACAGCTCCTTGAAGTTGGACATGCCGATGGCCAGGGCGATGGGCAGGCCGATGGCCGACCACAGCGAGTAACGCCCGCCCACCCAGTCCCACATCGGGAAGATGTTTTCTTCGCGGATACCGAACGCCACGGCCGCGGCGTTGTTGCTCGACACCGCGATGAAGTGACGATGCAGTTCGGCTTCCGAGCCGCCCTGGGCCAGGTACCAGGCCCGTGCAGCCTGGGCGTTTTTCAGGGTTTCGAGGGTGTTGAAGGATTTCGACGAGACGATGAACAGCGTGGTCTCGGCCCGCAGCTTCATGGCCAGCTCGTGAAACTCGCTACCGTCGATGTTCGCCAGATAATGGCAACGCACGCCTTTCTGGGCGTAGGACAGCAGCGCTTCGGAAACCAGCTCGGGGCCCAGGAACGAGCCACCGATGCCGATGTTCACCACGTCGGTGATCGGCTTTTCGGTATAACCGCGCCACAGACCATCGTGGATACGGCCAACGAGGTCGGTGATCTGGTTCAGGACTTTGTGGACTTCCGGCATCACGTTGACGCCGTTGACCGACAGTTTGTCGCCGACCGGGCGGCGCAGAGCCGTGTGCAGGGCCGGGCGACCTTCGGAGGCGTTGACGATTTCGCCGTCGAACAGCGACTTGATCGCGCCCTTGAGGTCGACTTCGTTGGCCAGGCCCACCAGCAGATCGCGGGTCTGGGCGTTGATCAGGTTTTTCGAGTAGTCGAGAAACAGGCCGCAGCTGCTGAGGGTGAATTGGGCAAAGCGCTGCGGGTCGGCATTGAAGGCCTCGCGCATGCTGAAATCCTGCATGGCTTGGCGGTGGTCATTCAACGCTTGCCAGGCGGGCAGAGCGGTAACGTCGTGAGGGGTACGGTAATACGCCATCGCTTCGGGTTTCCTTTTTACTTGAACGGCCTTTTGAACACTGAAATTCCCGGAGCGCTACGGGTAGGCGTCCGGTCAACTGCGTCGACACGAATTCATGGCGCAGGGCGAATACAGTAAACCCCGCGCAATGTTCTGTCTTGAGTTTGTCTGACCTGTCTCCAGTACTTTTTTACATCCAAACCGCGAACAGTCCGACAAACGGAGGCGAGACAGGTGTTTATCAGGCGACCTGGACCGGAATGGCATTGCTGGTGTGGCTCAGTTCGTTGCCCGGTGCCATGTAAAGCATACGTGGCTTGAAGTTGAGCAGTTCGGCTTCGCTGTAATGCGCGTAAGCACAGATGATCACGCGATCGCCGACCTTGGCCTTGTGCGCGGCGGCACCGTTGACCGAAATCATGCGCGAACCTTCTTCGCCACGAATGGCGTAGGTGGTGAAGCGTTCACCGTTGTCGACGTTGTAGATCTGGATCTGTTCGTACTCGCGGATGCCGGACAAATCCAGCCATTCGCCGTCAATGGCACAAGAACCTTCGTAATCGAGTACAGCGTGGGTGACTTCGGCGCGATGCAACTTGGCTTTGAGCATGATGGCGTGCATGAGTGTTTCCCAGGTTGAAATCGAATGGCGGGCAGGTTGCCCGTGGTGCATACGCTTGTGGGAGCGAGCCTGCTCGCGATAGCAGACTGTCAGCCAACAAAAATGTTGACTGACATTCCCTCATCGCGAGCAGGCTCGCTCCTACAGGTTTTGGTGGTGTTTAGACCGGTGTATCGAGATTCAGATGCAGGTTGTCGATCAACCGCGTGGTGCCAAGGAAGGCGGCCACCAGGATCACCAGGTCCCGGTCTTGCGCCGTCGCCGGACGCAAGGTCAGGGCATGGCGAATTTCCAGGTAGTCCGGGCGCAGGCCTGCCGATTCCAGTTGCTGCAACTGCGCGCGGATCAGCGCCGGGAAATCACGCTCTCCTTGCCTGATCGACTCGGCGATTTCGCTCAGTGTGCGATACACCACCGGCGCCACGGCGCGCTGCTCCTGGCTGAGAAAGCCGTTGCGCGATGAAAGCGCCAGGCCATCGGCCGCGCGAACAGTCGGTTCACCAATGATCTGGATCGGCATGTTCAGGTCGTGAACCAGAGCACGAATCACGGCCAGTTGCTGGAAGTCTTTCTGACCGAAAATCGCCAGATCCGGCTGGACCATGTTGAACAGCTTGCTGACCACCGTCGCGACGCCTTCGAAATGTCCCGGGCGGCTGGCGCCGCACAGTCCCTCGGACAGTTGCGGAACGCTGACGCGGGTCTGTCCGGCCATGCCGTCGGGGTACATCTCTTCAACGGTTGGCGCGAACAACAGGTCGCAACCGGCCTCCAGCAATTTTTCCTGATCGGCTGCAAGGGTTCGCGGGTACTTGTCGAGATCTTCGTTGGCACCGAACTGCAACGGATTGACGAAGATGCTCGCGACCACGAAATCCACCCGTTGGGTGGCTTTGGTGATCAGCGCGACATGGCCGCTGTGCAAATTGCCCATGGTCGGCACGAAGCCGATGCGTTTGCCTTCATTGCGGGCACGGGCGACGGCGGCCCGCAGTTCGCGTACGGTTTTTACGGTGTTCATGCAGAGAATCCGTGTTCGATGCCAGGGAAGGTCGCCGCTTTGACTTCAGTGACGTAGGCGCTCAGGGCACCATGGATGCTCTCTTGGCCGGCCATGAAGTTTTTTACGAATTTTGGCACGCGACCGGAAATGGACAGCCCCAGCATGTCGTGCATGACCAGTACCTGGCCATCGGTGCGATGACCGGCGCCGATGCCGATCACCGGAATCCTCACCGCCTGGGTGATCTCCTCGGCCAATTCGGTCGGCACGCATTCGAGCAGCAGCATGGCCGCGCCGGCCTGCTCCAGCGAAATCGCATCGGCGCGCATCTGCCGTGCCTGGTTTTCATTGCGCCCCTGGACTTTGTAACCACCGAGCATGTTCACCGATTGCGGTGTCAGGCCAAGGTGCGCACAGACCGGGATGCCGCGCTCGGCGAGCAGACGGATCGATTCGGCCAGCCACAACGCACCTTCGATCTTGACCATGTGGGCACCGGCCTGCATCAACAGGGCGCTGTTGGTCATAGCTTGTTCGGTGGTGGCGTAAGCCATGAATGGCAGGTCGGCGAGAATCAGGGCATCGGTATTACCACGCTTGACGGCAGCCACGTGGTAGGCCATTTCGGCGGTGGTGACCGGCAGGGTGCTGTCGTGACCTTGCAGAACCATGCCGAGGGAGTCGCCCACCAGCAGCACTTCGACGCCAGCCTGATTGCAGGCGTGGGCGAAGGTCGCGTCATAGCAGGTCAGCATGGTGATTTTTTCACCTTTCTGCTTGAGGCTCTGGAGCGTGGTCAGGGTGATGGCTGGCATGTCAAAAAATCCTCGTTCAGGCGCCATGGAAACTACTGCGAGTAACGCGCGTGATTCGTCATCTACTCAGGCGCACGGTCTTTTGTCGTGCTTATAAGGCCTGGATTGCGCCCTTGTGTGCCGTAATGACGGCAGCGGGACGCCTATAGTCGTGAGGAGAACTCGGGAAGTCAATCAAGTGTGTTACCGCATTGTTACGGGGCCGGTGTTACCGGGGTAACTGATGCGTTTCAGCAATTTCTGTAGGAGAAGTCGCAAATCAATGTGGGAGCGAGCCTGCTCGCGATGGCGGTGTGTCAGTCCATATCAATATTGAATGTACTGCCGCGTTCGCGAGCAGGCTCGCTCCCACAAGGGAATCGCGTCAATTTGGGGGCAGGCGCTCCAGCCCGACGAACGGGCACGCCTTGAGCAATTCTTCCAGTGAACGGCCGTCGGCCAGACGCAGGTTCGCCGGGGCCAGTTCCGCCAATGGGTACAGGACGAAAGCGCGTTCCTGCATGTGATAGTGCGGAACCTTGAGGCGGGGTTCGTCGATCAGTCTGTCGCCGAACAGCAGGATATCGAGATCCAGTGTGCGCGGTCCCCAGCGCTCCAGGCGCTCGCGACCCTGGTCGTTTTCGATGGTTTGCAGCGCATCGAGCAAGTCCAGTGGCGCGAGTGTGCTGTCCAGGGCCGCAACGGCGTTGGTGTAACGCGGTTGGCCGGGCAGTAGCGAGTCGCTTTGATAAAACGAAGAAACTGCAACCAGTTCGGATCGAGGCAGTTGTGCCAGGGCGGCAACGGCGTTGTGCAACTGTTCGGCGGGAGCCGCCAGATTGCTGCCCATGCCGATGTAGATGCGCTCCATGGATTACTCGCCTGTACCGCTCGAAACGCCCGCGTCTCGCTTGCGCTTGGAACTGCCGCTGCGGCGACGTTTGCGTGGCGCACCGGTGCCTTCGTCCTTGCCACTGAGGTCGCGGATCATGTCGCGACGTTCACTGTCGTTGGCATCCTGGTAATCGGTCCACCATTCGCCAAGGCCATCGGTCTGCTCGCCGGCGCTCTCACGCAGCAGCAGGAAGTCGTAACCGGCGCGGAACCGAGGATTGTCCAGCAGCAGGTCGGCACGTTTGCCGCTGCGCCGTGGCAAGCGCTCCTGCATGTCCCAGATCTCGCGAATCGGCATGGTAAAGCGCTTTGGAATTGCAATGCGCTGGCATTGTTCAGCGATCAGCTCATGTGCGGCTTCCTGCATCGCAGGAATCGGTGGCATGCCTCGTTCCTGCAGGCGCAGCACGCGAGCGGGCAGGGCAGGCCACAGCAGGGCGGCAAACAGGAATGCCGGCGTCACGGGCTTGTTCTGTTTGATCCGCAGGTCAGTGTTGATCAAGGCTTCGCTGATCAATGTATGGGTGTAGGTCGGGTTGTATTCCAGCGCCTCGGCACTGGCCGGGAACAATGGATCGAACAATTGCAGGTCGACCAGCATCTCGAAAGTGATCGCGGCATGTCCCGAGAGGAATAGCTTGAGCACTTCTTCGAACAGGCGGGCTGCGGGAATCTCGCGCAGCAAGGGTGCCAGGTCGCGAATAGGCAGGGCGCTGTGTTTTTCGATGCCGAAATCCAGCTTCGCCGCAAAGCGTACGGCCCGCAACATGCGCACCGGGTCTTCCTGATAGCGTTGTTTCGGGTCACCGATCAGACGGATCAAATGATTGCGGATGTCGTGGACGCCGTTGGCGTAGTCGAGGATGCGCTCGCTGACCGGATCGTAATAAAGGGCGTTGATGGTGAAGTCGCGACGTTGCGCATCTTCCTCAAGGGTGCCGTAGACGTTATCGCGCAAAATGCGCCCGCTCTCGTTGCGAGAAGACTGGTTGCTGTCTTCCTCTTCTTCGTTTTGCGGGTGATTGGCGCGGAAGGTCGCGACTTCGATGATCTCGCGACCAAAGTGAATGTGCACCAGTTTGAAGCGGCGACCAATGATCCGCGCGTTGCGGAATTCGGCCCTGATTTGTTCAGGGGTGGCGCTGGTGGCGACGTCGAAGTCTTTGGGTGTGATGCCCAGCAGCATGTCGCGCACGCAGCCGCCGACCAGATAGGCCTGGTAACCGGCGCCCTGCAGGCGTTCGACGATGTTGACCGCGTAGCGGCTGAATTGCGCCTTTTGCAGCGAATGCTGGCCGCTGTTGAGCACTTCAGGCGTGCTGCGAATGTGTTGCGTACGACGCAGGGGAGTACGGAATGACTGGAACAGCTTCTTCAGCATGGGATGCACTGTTTGAAGGAATGTTCGGCCAACACGAAGAATGACCGCATGATGGGCGGGGATTCTAGCATTTAGTCAGGGGATGGTGTAGGACGCTGTAGGAGCGAGCATGCTCGCGATGGAGGTGAACGTTTACGCGGTAATTAGCGGTGCCTGTAGTTTTCTTCGCGAGCGTGCTCGCTCCTACACGGGATCGCAGAAACTACAAGGGGAGCCGAAGCTCCCCAAGAAGTAGTTGCATGCTCTATTTTTGTTATTGGTTTCGGGCTTCTTGTTTTTGTTGAGCGCCCTTGTCATGAAGCTTTCCTTCATGACCCTCCCAATCGGGAGCCAAGAGCAAACGGATTGCTTTGGTCGCTGTGTTGCAGTGATCTCGCGATCCAACCAGTACAGGCTCTGTCTTAAGACAGTTTTTTGTTGTTCTCGGCCTGGTCGTGGGGCAAGCCCCAAATACAACGCCTCTCCAAAACAATCAGTTAGCTGCGCCTCTCGCCGTCTTGTTTTTATTTTGCGTGAGTCGATACGTCTTATTTTTATTGTCTTGTGCATTGCTTGTTATTGTTCTTGTACCAAACATATAGCAGGGTGCGTGCCAACTTTTGCAAAGCCCAGTAAAACAAGGGGTTAGGTGCATGGTCAGGCAATTTGGGGGCGAAAAAAAGCCGGGGTTTCGTTACCGTAAGCCCCGGCTTCTGTTACGTGAAAAATCTGAGGTAACAGTTTTTTCACAATGTCACGTGTTACCCACATTTCAGACAGGCATGGTTCAGCTCTCGCTGGCGACCCCGCTCTTGCGACGTGGAATGCCCAGGCGCTGACGGCGCTCCCACAGGCATTTGCGGCTGACTCCGAGTTTGCGGGCCAGTTCGGTTTCGGTCATGTGGTCCTGATGCTCGAGCACGAAATGCTGGAAGTAGTCTTCCAGTGACAGGTCTTCAGTCGGTTCGTGGTTGTTGTTACTGGCGCTGCTGGTGCCCTGCTGTGGGGGCAAGCCGATGAATTCGTCATCTTCCAGGTCGCCCAGCTCGATATCGATACCCAGCAGTTCCGCGGAAATTTCCGGGCTCTCACACAGGATCACGGCACGCTCGACAGCGTTTTCCAGCTCACGAACGTTACCCGGCCAGGAGTAGTGACGAATGGCTTGTTCTGCATCCGGGGCGAATTTCAGATCGGTACGATTGATCCGCGCGCTTTGACGTGCAAGGAACGCGTTGGCGATTTCGTTGACGTCAGCGCCACGCTCGCGCAGGGCCGGCAACTTCAGGGCAATCACGTGAAGGCGATAGTACAAGTCTTCACGGAACTGGCCGATCTTTGCCAGGTTCTTGAGATCCCGGTGTGTCGCGGCAATCAGGCGCACATCGACTTTCTGCGATTGAACCGAGCCGACGCGACGAATTTCACCTTCCTGCAGTACCCGCAGCAGTCGTGCCTGGGCTTCGAGTGGCAGTTCGCCGATTTCATCGAGGAACAGGGTGCCACCATCCGCGGCTTCCACCAGGCCGGCGCGCCCGGCGCTTGCACCGGTAAACGCGCCTTTCTCGTGGCCGAACAGCTCGGACTCGATCAGGCTTTCCGGAATGGCCGCGCAGTTCACCGAGATCATCGGCGCCTTGGCGCGTCGGGACAGGTTGTGCAGTGCGCGTGCCACCAATTCCTTGCCTGTGCCGGACTCGCCCTGGATCAATACGTTGGAGTCGGTCGGCGCAACCTTGCGGATCTTGCCGTACAGGTCTTGCATCGGTGGGCACGAGCCGATGATGCCGATCTCGCCATTGCTGTTGTCGTTACCCGCTTTAGCCCCGCCGTTGGCGACCTTGCCGGTCGCCGGTTCGGCACCGGCCTGTACCGATTGGCGGTCGCGCAGGATCCGCGCAACGGCCTGGAGCATTTCGTCGTGATCGAAAGGCTTGGCGATGTAGTCCACCGCGCCCATCTTCATCGAGTCCACGGCGGAGCGCAGGCTGGCGTAGCTGGTCATGATCAGCACCGGAGTGCCCTGGCCGAGCTTGATCAATTCCGTGCCGGGTGCGCCGGGCAGACGCAGGTCACTGACGATCAGGTCAAAGGTGTGAATGGTGAAGCGTTCTTGTGCTTCCTGCACTGAGCCGGCTTCGCTGACCTGGTACTGATTGCGTTCCAGGAGGCGGCGCAGGGCCGAGCGGATAATGGTTTCGTCTTCGACGATCAAAATGTGAGGCATTGATTCGATACTCTCGACGGTCTCAGTTCACAGCGGACGTCGCTTCGACATGACGCGGTAAAGTCACCCGGATACGGGTGCCGCGTTGGCTCTGAACATCAGCCGGGCTGTCGATGGTGATTTGTCCATAATGCTCTTCAACGATGGAATAGACCAGTGCAAGGCCCAGACCGGTACCTTCACCTGGGTCCTTGGTGGTGAAGAAGGGTTCGAACAATCGGTCCATGATGCTCGATGGAATGCCGCTGCCTTCGTCTTCCACGATCAGGTCGACCGTGTGTTCGCCGGCTTCGCTCTTGACGCGTACCGCACTGCCCGGAGGTGATGCATCGCGGGCGTTCGAGAGCAGGTTGATCAAAACCTGGGCGAGTCGTTGTGGATCGCCTTCGACCCAGTGTTCGGGGTCGCACAGGTTGTAGAACTGCACTTCGAAATTGCGCCGGTTCAGTGCCAGCAGTCCGATAGCGTCCTGGGCAACTTCTGCCAGGCACACGGGCTCGTCACTGTGCTGGTGGCTGCCGGCGTGGGCAAAGCTCATCAGCGACTGCACGATGCGCGATACCCGTTTGGTCTGTTCGAGGATCTGGCCGCTGATTTCCGTGAGTTCGCCGTCTTCTTCCCGCTCTTCGCGCAGATTCTGCGCCAGACAAGCGATACCGGTGATCGGGTTGCCGATTTCGTGTGCCACACCGGCCGCCAGGCGACCAATGCTGGCCAGGCGTTCGGAATGCACCAGCTTGTCTTCGAGCATCTGGGTTTCGGTCAGGTCTTCCACGAGCAGTACGAGGCCGCTATTGCCCGGTGCAAGCGGTTCGTCGATCGCCGCTTTATGCAGGTTCAGCCAACGGGTCTGGCCGTCGAGCGTCAGGTGTTGCTTGTGCAAGTGCTCGTCCGGGACATTGATGAAGCCTTGCAGCAGTTCCTTCCAGGGGTCGGCAATGGTACTCAGGCGTGAGCCAACGACTCGCTGTGCGGCGATTCCGGTCAGTTCCTCCATGGCTTTGTTCCACATGAGGATTTCCTGGTCCTTGGCCAGTGAGCAAACGCCCATCGGCAGTTCCTGCAGGGTCTGGCGGTGGTAGCGGCGCAGGGCATCGAGTTCGGCGGCCAGGCCGGTCAGGCGCGAATGGTAGTCTTCGAGGCGGCTTTCGATGAAGTGGATGTCCTCGGTGACATAGTTTTCGCCACCGGCCTTATAAGGCAGGAATGTCTCGACCATGTCCTGGGCCACGCTGGGGCCCATCAGGCCGGAGAGGTTGGCTTCGATACGGTCGCGCAAGCGACGCAAAGCGTAGGGGCGGCGCTCGTCGAATGGCAGATAGAGATCGCGCAGGGCCTGTTCGACTTCCTTCTGTGCAGCCTTGGCCCCCAGCGGTTTGGCCAGCTGCGTGGCGAACTCCTGAGGAGAAGCTGCGTGCAGCTCGCGGCGTTGCGGACGGCGCACGTTATCCACGGCGCAGGCTTCGGCGGCGCTGGCCTCTTCGGTGCTGGCGTTGGTGAACAGTGAAATCAGGGTGAATGTCAGTACGTTGGCCGCCAGCGAGGCGATCGCCGCCATGTGCCAGCTGGTGTCGTCCAGCACGTAGATCATGTTCAGCAGCGGAATGTAGAAACCCTGCAAATTGCCGACCAGTGGCAGCAGCATGGTGACCAGCCATACCAGGATCCCTGCCAGCAAGCCGGCGATGAAACCGCGGCGATTGGCGGTCGGCCAGTACAGGACCGACAAGACACCCGGCAGGAATTGCAGGGTCGCAACAAACGCGACGATGCCGAGGTTGGCCAGATCCTGTTCTGCGCCCAGCAACAGGTAAAAACCGTAGCCGGCCATGATGATCGCGACGATCAGCGCTCGGCGGGTCCACTTCAGCCAGCGATAGATATTGCCTTCCGCCGGTGGCTGGTAGAGCGGTAGAACCAGGTGGTTCAGGGCCATTCCCGACAACGCGAGGGTAGTGACAATGATCAGGCCGCTGGCGGCAGACAGGCCACCGACGTAAGCCAGTAGCGCCAGGGCCTGGCTGTTGGCGGCGATGCCGATGCCGAGTGTGAAATATTCCGGGTTGGTCGTGGCGCCGAGTTTCAGCCCCGCCCAGAGAATCAGCGGTACCGCCAGGCTCATCAGCAGCAGGAACAGGGGCAAGCCCCAGCTGGCGCTGACCAGGGAGCGCGGATTGAGGTTTTCCGTGAAGGTCATGTGATACATGTGCGGCATCACGATTGCCGAGGCGAAAAACACCAGCAGTAGCGTGCGCCACGGGCCTTCCTGCAGCGGCGTATGCAGCGCGGCGAGGGCCGTCTGGTTTTGCAGAAGCCACAATTCCAGTTGTTGCGGGCCATCGAAAACGCCATACAGGGCGTACAGGCCGACGCTGCCGATGGCGATCAGCTTGATCACCGACTCGAAAGCAATCGCGAACACCAGCCCTTCATGCTTTTCACGGGTGGCGATGTGCCGGGAGCCGAAGAAAATGGTGAACAGCGTAATCAGGGCACAGAAACTCAAGGCTACGCGATGCTGTACCGGCTCGCGGGTAAGGATGCCAATGGAGTCGGCCACCGCCTGAATCTGCAACGCCAGCAGCGGCAGTACCCCGACCAGCATGAAAATGGTGGTCAGCGCCCCGGCCCAGGTACTGCGGAAACGAAAGGCGAAAAGATCCGCCAGGGACGACAATTGATAGGTGCGCGTGATCTTGAGGATCGGATACAACAACACCGGTGCCAGCAAGAATGCCCCGGATACCCCAAGGTAGCTGGACAGGAAGCCGTAGCCATATTGATACGCCAGGCCCACGGTGCCGTAGAACGCCCAGGCGCTGGCATAGACGCCCAGCGACAGGGTGTAGGTGAGCGGGTGGCGAATGATCGCCCGGGGAATCATGCCCCGTTCGCTGACCCAGGCCACACCGAACAGCACCGCCAGGTACGCGGCACTGATCAGGATCATCTGGGTCAGGCTAAAGCTCATCGGCATCTTTTTGGCTCTGCAGGATGAAGGTCACGACAATCAGGATCAGCCAGAGCAGATAAGGGCGATACCAGGCGCCAGTGGCGTCGATCCACCAATCCATGATGGCTGGGGAGAACAGATATATCCCCACTACCAGGAGCAGGACCAAGCGATAGATGTACATCCCGGCCTCTCTTCTTTATGCGCGTGCCCGAAAACGTGCGGCGATGGTAACGGATGGGCGCGCCACTGCAAGCACCATCACTGCAGTTGCGCCTCGGGCAGGCTCAGTGTTCGCGGGATCAGGCTCGCATCCCAGTGGACGATGCCCCAGTCCAGAACTTCCCGGGGCGTGGCGTCATTGAGTTCCGCACCGTGAGTCTGCCCCAGCGCACGCAAGGCTCGCAGCAATAACGGTGTGGCCTGTCCCTCGGTCAACGGAGGTGAACGGTAGGATTTGCCAAGTTTGTTGCCATCAGGCTGGGTAATCAATGGAATGTGCAAGTAGCGTGGCTGTCGCAGGCCCAGCAGCTCTTGCAGGTAGAGCTGGCGTGGCGTGGAGTCCAGCAGGTCGGCGCCACGCACGACATCGGTAATGCCTTGCCAGGCATCGTCGAGCACCACCGCCAATTGATAGGCGTAGAGTCCGTCGCGGCGGCGTATCACGAAATCACCGACTTCCCGGCCCAGATGTTGGCGATACTGGCCTTGAACACGGTCGGTGAAGTGATATTCCACTTCGGGAACCCGCAGGCGAATCGCAGCGTTCTCAGTGCCATGCCCGAGATTGCGGCACAGCCCCGGATAAATGCCGTGATACGGTTCCAATTGTTTGCGCGAGCAGGTGCAGGCGTAAGCCAGCCCTTGATTGAACAGGCGGTTGAGCACCTCGGCGTAGGCGTCGTGACGGTCGCTCTGGCGAACCATTTCGCCATCCCACTCGAAACCGTAGCTTTCCAGGGCCTTGAGGATCGCCGCCTGGGCGCCGGGTACTTCACGGGGTGGATCAAGGTCCTCCATTCGCATCAGCCAGCGCCCACCCGCCGAGCGCGCGTCGAGGTACGAGGCCAGTGCGGCAACCAGCGAGCCGAAATGCAGATGGCCACTGGGTGTGGGGGCGAAACGTCCGATGTAGGACGAGGAGGGAATGGCGGTCATGAATGCATTTAAAGTCAAAAAAACATCAGAAACAAAAACGGAGCGTTCGCACGCTCCGTTCTTCGTTCAAGTCGCAATTATTTGCCGACTTGCTTTTCCTTGATTTCCGCCAGGGTCTTGCAGTCGATGCACAGATCCGCAGTAGGGCGCGCTTCAAGGCGCTTGACGCCGATCTCGATGCCGCAGGATTCACACCAGCCGTACTCTTCGTCTTCGATCAACTGAAGCGTCTTGTCGATCTTCTTGATCAACTTGCGTTCACGATCGCGAGCACGCAGTTCGAGGGCGAATTCTTCTTCCTGGCTGGCACGGTCTGCCGGGTCGGGGAAGTTGGCCGCTTCGTCCTTCATGTGATCCACGGTCTTGTCGACACCTTCCATCAGCTCTTTTTTCCACTGATTCAGAACCTTGGTGAAGTGCTTGCGCATGGGCTCGCCCATGTACTCTTCGCCTGCTTTCTGAACATAGGGCTCAAAGCCGCTGATTGTCTGATTCGCTTGTTGCTTTGCTTGGGTGGACATGAAATAGACCGCCTCTACTCTTGTAATCCATCTGCGCAGGATTATTCCATCACCGACGCCCGCCGGCCCTGCGGCTGCAAGCGGGCGAACTTACCAGATCAATTCAGGCCGCGCTACTCCCTGATGTCGAGGTCGCGGACTGGGGCGCTTGCAAATGATGGCAAAGCGCTGACCGGTGGCTCTGGAACCCTGCTCAATTAATGATTTTAGTCAAACCTGCAGCACTCGCTTGAGTCGTTGGTGACAGGTATCTCAAGGTTTCTGACCGCTTTGGGTTCTCGCTCGTTCCTGCGCTTGGGTAGAATCGACTTTTTACCCGTTGAAGGAAGGCCAATGGCTCAGTCCTACAGTGCCCGCAGTCGCGCAATCGAACCTTTCCATGTCATGGCGTTGCTGGCGCGGGCCAATGAATTGCAAGCCGCCGGTCACGATGTGATCCACCTGGAGATCGGCGAGCCGGACTTCACGACGGCCGAGCCGATCATCCGCGCCGGCCAGGCGGCACTCGAGGCGGGAAGAACGCGTTACACCGCTGCGCGTGGTATTCCCGAGTTGCGTGAGGCTATTTCCGGTTTTTACCAGCAGCGCTATGGCTTGAACGTCGACCCGCGGCGCATTCTCATCACGCCCGGTGGTTCCGGTGCATTGTTGCTGGCCAGCGCCTTGCTGGTCGATCCGGGCAAACACTGGTTGCTGGCGGACCCTGGCTACCCGTGCAACCGACATTTCCTGCGGCTGGTGGAAGGTGCCGCGCAGCTGGTTCCCGTGGGTCCAGATGTGCGGTATCAGTTGACGCCGGATCTGATCGAGTGGCACTGGGACCACGACAGCGTAGGTGCGTTGGTGGCATCGCCGGCCAATCCGACCGGAACGATCCTCACGCGTGACGAACTGGCGGGGTTGTCCGCTGCGGTCAAGCAGCGTCATGGTCATCTGGTGGTCGATGAGATTTATCACGGCCTGACCTACGGCACAGACGCGGCCAGCGTGCTGGAAGTCGATGACAGCGCTTTTGTGCTCAACAGTTTCTCGAAGTATTTCGGGATGACCGGCTGGAGGCTCGGTTGGCTCGTGGCGCCCGAAGCGGCGGTCGGGGATCTGGAAAAACTGGCGCAAAACCTTTACATCAGTGCTCCAAGCGTGGCGCAGCACGCTGCGCTGGCCTGTTTCGAGCCGTCGACCATCAGCATTCTGGAGGAGCGTCGGGCCGAATTCGGTCGTCGTCGGGATTTCCTTCTGCCGGCTTTGCGCGAACTGGGCTTCGGAATCGCCGTGGAACCCGAGGGCGCGTTCTACTTGTATGCCGATATCAGCAAGTTCGGCGGCGATGCCTTCTCGTTCTGCCAGCATTTCCTTGAAAAGGAGCATATCGCCTTTACACCAGGGCTGGACTTCGGGCGCTATCAGGCCGGGCATCACGTGCGTTTTGCCTACACGCAAAGCCTGGAGCGCTTGCAGGAAGCGGTAGAGCGTATCGCGCGCGGATTGAAGAGCTGGCAAGGCTGATGCGGTTCGATCCACCTCTCGAAGAGGGACGCCTGATTCGCCGCTACAAGCGTTTTCTTGCGGATATCGAAACCACTGACGGCCAGTTGCTGACCATTCACTGCCCCAATACCGGCTCGATGCTCAATTGCCAGGTCGAAGGCGGGCAGGTGTGGTTCAGTCGTTCCAATGACCCCAAGCGCAAGTTGCCGGGTACATGGGAAATCGGCGAGACGCCACATGGTCGACTTTTCTGCGTGAATACCGGGCGGGCCAACGCGTTGATTGAAGAGGCGCTGCTGGCGGGAGTCATTACCGAGCTCAACGGCTTTACCGCATTCAAGCGTGAAGTGGCCTACGGTCAGGAAAACAGCCGGATCGATTTTCGACTCGATTACCCTGACGGGCCGGCCTATGTGGAAGTCAAAAGTGTCACCCTGGGGTTCGACGGTACCACGGTGGCGGCGTTTCCCGATGCGGTGACCCAGCGCGGAGCCAAGCATTTGCGCGAGTTGGCGCATCTGGCTCGGAGCGGGGTTCGTGCGGTGCAATTGTATTGTGTGAACCTGACCGGCATCGACGCCGTGCGCCCGGCCGAAGAAATTGATTCGGCCTACGCACAGGCCTTGCGCGAGGCGGTGGCGTGCGGGGTGCAAGTGCTGGCCTATGGCGTGCGCTTGACTCACGAAGAAGTGGTGGTGGACCGACGTCTGGAAGTGTTGCTCGGTAGCTAGATATTGATCCAGATGCCTTGTGCGTCTTCACGGCACTCGACTGGCGTCAGCGATTGCCCGGCGCAAGGGCCGGCAACACATTCTCCGTTTTCGATCAAAAACAGTGCGCCGTGACTGGCGCACTGGATTAGGCTATTGCTGGAGTCAAGAAACTGGTCGGGCGTCCATTCAAGCCCGACACCACGGTGCGGGCAGCGATTGATATAGACGTATACCAGGCCGCTGCGGCGTACGGCGAAAAGCTTTTCACCTTCGAGAACAAAACCTCGGCTGGAGGCGTCCTCCAGTTCACTGGTCATGCAAAGAAACTTCATACGTATCCTTCGATGCCGAAAGGGGGGGGCTGCGCTGCTCAATGAATTCGAGCGTTTAGCCTGGGCTCCTTGAGTAACTTGTCTGGTGTTTTCCAGGGGTACAAGAAGCTGGGCGCCCAGCAGATGGCCCCAAGAATATAGGTTTCTCATGAGGTTTAGGCATCTGTGCCGACTTTGCAATGAGCCGCTGTCCGTTCACCGGGCCAAGATTGGAAGTCATTCGGCAAATCACTTTTCCACAGGCAAAAAAAGACCCGGCAGAGCCGGGTCAAATAACCGTGATTAGCCTGATGAGGAGATAATCTGAGAGTCCGAACCAAGGGCTTTTCAGAATATCGACCGGTCTCGCGACCAGTTGTGATAATCATATCGATTCTCATTAACAAGTCAACAGCGGATTTCTCATTGAGTCCTTCAGTGTCGTACGTCCGTGCTAAGTCCTTGTAATCGTTGAGTATCGGCCTGTCGTTTTTAGTGTGTGCCGGTGATTTGCCCTGGGTGCGCTTTCAATTTTTATGGCGTGAAGAGATGGCTTCCAGCTGTTTGTTCAGTGCTTCCTTGCGTTCGGCGGGTATGTCGTTCCAGTGCACATCCATCAGGGCGCCTTCGATTGCATACAACAACACCTTCGATGCCCGAAACCCGCGCGTGCGCACGGCCCGATAGGCGTCCACCGCCCCCAGGCGACGCAAGTCCGAGGCGCTGTGAATGCCTGCAGCGTGCAGCCACTGCGCCGACGTCTTGCCAAGATTCTTCAGGTGTTGCAGTTCATCATTCATCAAGCCTCCTTGCGATGGCCGAATGGTGCGTGGGCAAGCTCCTCAGGAGTGTAGCCATCAGTAGGAAAAGCGTGATTGTTTGGTCGCTTTTGGCGCAAATGCTTCTAAGGAGCCAGCGCTGCGGGGGAAGTGAATATCGGTGAAATGTGCAGGAAACGGGAGGTATTGGCTGAAAATTCGACCGAATCAGCCCACAGTCCAGTGCAAGGCGAGGGCACTGGACCTGTCAGTGACGGGGACTGTTCAGCGAGTGCGATAGCGTAGCCGGGTTCCGAAATTCATGGACATCAGAATTTCGTCCGCACTCAGTTCTGCCGGAAAGTAGGCGCCGGAAATCTGCGCATGGGCCAGGCTCGCGCCTTCAAGCGAAGCCTTGCGAAAGTCAATGCCGCGCAAATCGGCAGAGCGGAAGTAGGCATCCGTAAAGTCGATGCCGTCAGCGTTCAGCTCGCGCAAATCCAGGCCCCGGAAGTCGCCACCGACCATGTCGATTGGCCCGTCCTTGGGGCGTTCCTTATTGAAACCTGTGATGTCGTCCTTGTGCAGCAAGGCATAAAGCGGGGTGTCGAGAAGTTTCGGCTGGCTCATGTCGCATCACCTGTTGGTTTTATGACGCCAGTATAATGCCACTATTTGGCGACCGTGAAGCCGGCGAAGGCTTCACGGCTGAAATAGTTTTCAGAGGCCTGGCAGGCGCTGGCGAATTTGCGCCACAACCGTGTCGAGAGTCCCGCTTTCATTGGTCTGGACGCGTTTGCTGCAGAGGATCTCCGCCGGCGTCAAAGCTTCACGACTCGATTGTTGGGCTTCGATAACCGCGAGCGTGGCGTCGGACGGATCGGTTTTGTCCGCCTGGCGCAGGGCCAGCCAGTTTTCAATCACGGCTTGCGGTGCATTGCAGTCCAGGATCAGGAACGGTGTACCTGTGGACTCGGCGATTTTTGCCGCGCTATCGCGTTGGTCACGCTTGAGGTAAGTGGCGTCGATCACTACCGGGAAACCGGCGTGCAGGATCACGGCCGCAACTTCATGCAGACGCTTATAGGTGGCGGTACTGGCATCGGCACTATAGATGCCGGCCTGTACATCGTTTGTGACCGTTTGTTCGCCAAACAGGCGTTTGCGTTCAACGTCGGAACGCAGGCGAATGGCGCCCAATGCTTCCACCAGGCGCATCGCAACGTGGCTTTTTCCAACCGCGGAAACACCATGGGTGATGGCCATGAAGCGAGAAGGGATGGTGCTATAGCTTTCCGCCAGGTTGGCGTAGGTGCGGTACTGCCGCAGAGTGGTGGCGCGCTGCACCGGGGTGGCATCGGCCGGCATGCTGAACAGGCTGACTTTGGCGCGAACCAGAGCGCGATAGGCCTTATAGAAGTTGAGCAGCTCCAGTCCCTGATAGTCGCCGGTCAACTCCAGGTACTGGCTGAGGAAGCGACGAGCCAGGCATTTCAAGCCGCGATCTTCCAGGTCCATCGCCAGGAACGCGGTGTCGGCATACACATCGGTGAAGCGGAACGGTTCGTTGAATTCGATGCAGTCGAAAATCACCACCTTGCCGTCAATCACTGTGGCGTTGCCCAAATGGATGTCACCATGGCATTCACGGATGAAACCGTCGGTCTTGCGCTGGGTGAGCACGGGCTTGAGGCGGTCGAAGCTGCTTTCGGCCCAGGCTTGCAGGGCTTCGAGTTGCAGCAGGTCAGCCTTCTCGCTGAGGAACGGGCGGATTTGTTCGAAGTTCTGCCGCACTGGCGCCATGATGCTGTCCGGGGTGCCAGCCTCGTGCTCGGAGGGAACTTTCGGGGCGCTGAGGTGGAATCGGGCAATTTGTGCGGCCATTGCGTCGATGTGCGTGGTGGTCAGCTCGCCATTGGCTTGCAGGGTGCTGAGCAGGCCGTCTTGCGGGAATTGACGCATTTTCAGCACGTATTCAATAGCCGGGCCTTCGCCACCCAGTTGTGGATGCTCCAGGCTGCCGGTGATCGGCAACACATCCAGGTACAGATCATCGGTCAGGCGTTGGTTCAGGCGCAGCTCTTCGCCGCAGAAGTGTTGGCGCGCTTCAAGGCTGGTGAAGTCGAGGAAGCCGAAATTGACGGGCTTCTTCACTTTATAAGCATACGAACCGGTGAGCAGCACCCAGGAAATGTGGGTTTCGATGAGCTGAAAACCCTCTACAGGATGCGGGTAGAGGGCCGGGTTTTGCAGGGCGGCGATCAGGGACTGGCTCACAGGGCGATCCTTTGGAGTCTGGAAAATTCAGGTCGTCATTATGGCGGCTAGCCAGCTCAACGCAATCTCGGAGGCCTCCTGTTGAGTATGAATAAAGTGCGTATAATCCGCCGCCATGACTCGTACTCGATCCCCTCGTACCCCCAAAAAACCAACCTCCCAAGGCCTGCGGCCCTGGCTGGGCTGGGCCCTTAAACTCAGTCTGGTCGGCCTTGTGGTGCTGGCCGGATTCGCGGTTTACCTCGATGCCATCGTGCAGGAGAAGTTTTCCGGCAAGCGCTGGACGATTCCGGCCAAGGTTTATGCGCGTCCGCTTGAGCTGTTCGTCGGACAGAAACTGAGCCGGGACGACTTTCTCACCGAACTCGATGCCTTGGGCTATCGCCGTGAAAGTGTGGCCAACGGTCCGGGCGCGGCCTCGGTCAACGGCAATACGGTCGACCTGAACACCCGAGGCTTTCAGTTCTATGAAGGTATGGAGCAAGCGCAGCCGGTGCGCGTGCGCTTCTCTGGTGACTATGTCGCCGAGTTGTCCTCGACAAACGGTTCGAAATTGTCCGTGGTGCGACTGGAGCCTTTGCTGATCGGCGGCCTGTATCCGAAAAATCTGGAAGACAGGATCCTGATCAAGATCGATCAGGTGCCGCCGTACCTGCTCGAAACGCTTGTGGCTGTCGAAGACCGCGATTACTACCACCATTTTGGCGTTTCGCCGAAGTCGATCGCCCGCGCCATTTGGGTCAACAGTTCTTCAGGTCGCATGCGCCAGGGCGGCAGTACGCTGACGCAGCAATTGGTCAAGAACTTCTATCTGACCAACGAGCGCAGCCTGACTCGCAAACTCACCGAAGCGATGATGGCGTTGTTGCTTGAGATGCATTACGACAAGCGCGAGATTCTGGAGGCCTACCTCAACGAAGTATTCATCGGACAGGATGGCCAGCGCGCAGTGCACGGTTTTGGCCTGGCGAGTCAGTTCTTCTTCAGTCAGCCATTGTCCGAACTCAAGCTTCATCAGGTCGCGTTGCTGGTGGGCATGGTCAAGGGGCCGTCTTCGTACAACCCTCGCCGTTACCCGGAGCGTGCCCTTGAGCGGCGCAACCTGGTGCTCGATCTGTTGCAGGAGCAGGGCGTGGCCACGGCCGAGCAAGTTGAGGCCGCGAAGAAAATGCCTCTGGGCGTGACCAAGCGCGGCAGTCTGGCGGACAGTTCATTCCCCGGTTTCCTCGATCTGGTCAAGCGTCAACTACGCGAAGACTATCGCGATGAGGACTTGACCGAGGAAGGCCTGCGAATTTTCACCAGTTTCGACCCGATCCTGCAGATGAAGGCCGAAGCATCGGTCAACGATACCTTCAAGCGCCTGGCCGGGCGCAAGGGTGCCGATGATGTCGAGGCTGCCATGGTCGTGACCAACCCGGAAACCGGTGAAGTTCAGGCCATGATCGGCAGTCGCCAGGCCAGTTTTGCCGGTTTCAACCGTGCGCTGGATGCGGTGCGGCCGATCGGTTCGTTGATCAAGCCGGCGGTTTACCTGACGGCTCTGGAAAAACCGAGCCAGTACACCTTGACCAGTTGGCTGTCGGACGAGTCCTTCTCGGTCAAAGGCGCGGACGGCCAGGTCTGGAAGCCGCAGAACTTTGATCGTCGCTCCCACGGAACGGTTTTCCTGTATCAGGGGCTGGCGCACTCCTACAACCTGTCGACTGCGCGTCTGGGGCTGGCAGTCGGTGTGCCGAATGTGCTCAAGACCTTGGGGCGATTGGGAGTGAATCGTGATTTCCCTGCATTTCCATCGATGTTGCTGGGCGCCGGCGGCATGACACCGATCGAAGTGGCCACCATGTACCAGACGCTTGCCAATGGTGGCTTCAATACGCCAATGCGGGGGATCCGCAGCGTGCTGACTGCCGAGGGGCAGCCGCTCAAGCGCTATCCGTTCCAGATTGAGCAGCGCTTCGATCCTGCGTCCATCTACCTGATCCAAAGCGCCATGCAGCGAGTAATGCGTGAAGGCACCGGCAGTTCGGTTTACAACGTGCTGCCCAAGACCTTGACCCTGGCGGGCAAGACCGGCACCAGTAACGATTCGCGTGACAGCTGGTTCGCCGGTTTCAGTCAGGATCTGCTGGCTGTGGTATGGCTGGGCCGGGATGACAACGGCAAGACACCCTTTACCGGGGCCACCGGTGCGTTGCAGGTCTGGACCAGTTTCATGCGCAAGGCCGATCCGTTGCCGCTGGACATGCCGCAACCGGACAACGTCGTTCAGGCCTGGGTCGATTCGCGCACCGGACAAGGCTCCGATGCCAACTGCCCAGGTGCGGTGCAGATGCCGTATATTCGAGGCAGTGAGCCGCCTCCTGGAGCTGCTTGCGGCGGCGAAAGCCCTGTCACCGGTGAAACGGTGATGGATTGGGTCAAAGGCTGGATGAATTAAGCAAAGAGGGTTTCAAGTGAACAAGTGGTTGATTCCAGCGGTTGCCGCCGTAGCTTTGCTCAGCGGCTGTTCCACTGTGCAGCGTGGTTCGATTCCGGTTGAGGACTCCGGCACCACCGTCTCCAACAGCGAACGAATTTCGGCGAATGGCGGCTTCCGTCAGACGAC
The DNA here is from genome assembly GCF_050280625.1 of Pseudomonas sp. NPDC089569. Taxonomy (NCBI): domain Bacteria; kingdom Pseudomonadati; phylum Pseudomonadota; class Gammaproteobacteria; order Pseudomonadales; family Pseudomonadaceae; genus Pseudomonas; species Pseudomonas sp. NPDC089569. Next base: position 150,986 of record NZ_JBNNVQ010000003.1, on the reverse strand, counting down.
CGTAAAACGCCCAGTGCAAGCTCGGGCTCAAGAAATTCCGCAAGGCGATACCGGTGTTGTCGTGATGGTGCCAGGTGGCGGGGCGACGACTTCGACACCGATCAGTACGACGCCTATCACTCCGGGGCCGGTCAGCTCAGGTCCGATCGATACTTCGCCGGTACAGTCCGCACCTCTGGACCAGGGCAGCTACAGCATGCCATCGGCGCCGAGCGGCATTCCTTCGGCCAGTGCAGGTGGGCTGTCTGCCGATGAGCAATTGGACGGTCCGGTACTGGCTTTGTTGACAACCGCCCAGCAACAGCAAGCCAGCGGCGACCTCAATGGTGCATCGTCCAGCCTTGAGCGCGCTCAACGTGTCGCGCCGCGGGAACCACAAGTGCTTTATCGCCTGGCGCAAGTGCGCATGGCTCAAGGCGACGCCGCCCAGGCCGAGCAGTTTGCCCGCAGGGGGCTGACCTTCGCTGGTAATCGTCCGGCGCTCCAGGCGAGTCTGTGGGAGCTGATTGCCCAGGCGCGCGAGAAGCAGGGTGACTCCTCTGGTGCGGCTCTGGCTCGTCAGAAGGCAAGGGTTTCGTCGTGATGGATGTACGATTTCCAAAAATTGCCGAGCAGTTGCTGCTGATCGAGCGTGAGTTGCGGCTGCAGGGCTGGTGGGACGAAGTCCCCCCCTCTGCTGAAGCACTGTCCAGTGTTGAGCCCTTTGCCGTTGACACGCTCGATTTTGAGCAGTGGTTGCAATGGATTTTCCTGCCGCGCATGAAGGCGATACTGGAGCAGAATCTGTCACTGCCGAATGCGTCGGGGATTCAGGAGATGGCTGAAATGGTCTTCGCTTCCCGGAATGTTCAAGGCAAGGACCGTCAGTTGCAGGTGCTGCTCAAGGAGTTTGATCAACTGATCAGCGCTGCCCGCTGATCCTTGGTTCCCACCAGGGGCGAGCTTGCTCGCGATAGTGGTAGAGCAGTCAGCATACAGGTTGAGTCTCTCATCGTGATCGCTGGCAAGTTCGGTTCGTGCCAGCCCTGCTGGCAGTTATCTTCGATCTGTTTCTTCGTTTCCCATCAGCCCGGCTATCAAGAAGTGCGTGCGCATGCCAATTCCTTGTGAAAAGTTGCGCAATTGAAGCTAACGCACTTGGGGTTTATGGGTTTTTTCTTGCGTTCTCATGTGGTTAGCACAATAAACCAAAGAGACGACTTGACTTGCAGGGGACGAAACAGAAGAATCCAAAGTCCGCTGTAGAGGGACTGCCAGAAGCAGACCCACTCGGCAGATCATGAGGCGCATATCCGCGTCGACCTGTTACACCCGCAACGCGTTACCTCGCGCTGGGTGGGAAAGGCTGGCTTCCCGCCGGAAGACATCATCTTCGACCCGAACATCTTTGCCGTGGCCACCGGCATCGAAGAACACAACAACTACGCCGTGGACTTCATCAACGCCTGTGCCTATGTCCGCGACGAGCTGCCCTATGCCCTGACATCGGGCGGCGTCTCCAACGTGTCGTTCTCCTTCCGTGGCAACAATCCGGTGCGCGAGGCGATTCACTCGGTGTTCCTGCTGCATGCGATCCGCGCCGGCCTGACCATGGGTATCGTCAACGCCGGTCAACTGGAGATCTACGACCAGATTCCGGTTGAACTGCGCGACGCCGTGGAAGACGTGATCCTCAACCGCACCCCGGAAGGCACCGACGCCCTCCTGGCCATCGCCGACAAGTTCAAGGGTGACGGCAGCGTCAAAGAAGCGGAAACCGAAGAGTGGCGCAACTGGGACGTCAACAAGCGCCTGGAACACGCGCTGGTCAAAGGCATCACCACCCATATCGTCGAAGACACCGAAGAGTCGCGCCTGTCGTTCGCCCGTCCGATCGAGGTCATTGAAGGCCCGTTGATGGCGGGGATGAACATCGTCGGCGACCTGTTCGGCGCCGGCAAAATGTTCCTGCCGCAGGTGGTCAAGTCCGCTCGTGTAATGAAGCAGGCGGTGGCGCATCTGATTCCGTTCATCGAACTGGAAAAAGGCGACAAGCCGGAGGCCAAGGGCAAGATCCTCATGGCCACGGTGAAGGGCGACGTTCACGACATCGGCAAGAACATCGTGGGTGTGGTGCTGGGTTGTAACGGCTACGACATTGTCGACCTCGGCGTCATGGTCCCGGCGGAAAAAATCCTGCAGGTGGCCCGTGACGAGAAGTGCGACATCATCGGCCTTTCGGGCCTGATCACTCCGTCGCTGGATGAAATGGTGCACGTCGCCCGCGAAATGCAGCGCCAGGACTTCCACCTGCCGCTGATGATCGGCGGCGCCACGACCTCCAAGGCGCACACCGCCGTGAAGATCGAACCCAAGTACAGCAACGATGCCGTGGTGTACGTCACCGACGCGTCTCGCGCCGTGGGCGTGGCTACGCAGTTGCTGTCAAAGGAACTCAAGGCCGGCTTCGTCGAGAAGACCCGCGAGGAATACATCGAAGTCCGCGAGCGCACCGCCAACCGCAGCGCCCGTACCGAGCGCCTGAGCTATGCCGCGTCGGTGGCGAAGAAGCCGCAGTTCGACTGGGGCACCTACGAGCCCGTCAAACCGACGTTTACCGGCAGCAAAGTGCTGGACAACATCGACCTCAACGTACTGGCCGAATACATCGACTGGACACCGTTCTTCATTTCCTGGGACCTGGCCGGCAAGTTCCCGCGCATTCTCCAGGACGAAGTGGTTGGTGAGGCCGCGACTGCGTTGTATGCCGATGCCCGGCAAATGCTCGCCAAATTGATCGACGAGAAGCTGATCAGCGCTCGCGCCGTGTTCGGCTTCTGGCCGGCCAACCAGGTGCGCGACGACGACATCGAGCTCTACGGCGATGACGGCAAGCCACTGGCCAAACTGCACCACCTGCGCCAGCAGACCATCAAGACCGATGGCAAGCCGAACTTCTCCCTGGCCGACTTTGTGGCACCCAAGGACAGCGAAGTCACCGACTACGTGGGTGGATTCATCACCACCGCCGGCATCGGCGCCGAGGAAGTGGCCAAGGCCTATCAGGACGCCGGCGACGACTACAGCTCGATCATGGTCAAGGCCCTGGCCGACCGACTGGCCGAAGCCTGCGCCGAGTGGCTCCATGAGCAAGTGCGCAAAGAGCACTGGGGTTATGCCAAGGACGAAGCACTGGACAACGAAGCGCTGATCAAGGAGCAATACCGCGGCATTCGCCCTGCCCCGGGTTACCCCGCCTGCCCGGACCACACCGAGAAAGCGACCTTGTTCGCCCTGCTCGACCCTGAGGCGCAGGAATTGCGCGCCGGACGCAGCGGCGTGTTCCTCACCGAACACTATGCAATGTTCCCGGCTGCCGCCGTCAGCGGCTGGTACTTCGCCCATCCGCAGGCCCAGTACTTCGCCGTGGGCAAGGTCGACAAGGATCAGGTGCAGAGCTATGCATCGCGTAAAGGCCAGGAGTTGAGCGTGACCGAACGCTGGCTGGCGCCGAACCTGGGCTACGACAACTGATCACCCGGTTTCAGCGCAACAACCCTGTGGGAGCGAGCCTGCTCGCGAAGAGGCCGTGTCAATCGAAATTAATGTTCAATGACACGACACTTTCGCGAGCAGGCTCGCTCCCACATGCATTCCAGGGTTTGTCTATGCTTAGCTCTCACACCTGCGTGACGAGGGGTTTATGGACGATCCAGGCGACAACAAGCCACCAACCTTCTGGCAGATGCTGCACAGCGTCATGGCGGCGGCGTTCGGGGTGCAGAGCGGGAAGAACCGTGCGCGGGACTTTACCCACGGCAAGCCCAGCCATTTCGTGATTCTCGGCATCCTGTTTACAGCGGTGTTCGCCCTGACGCTATTGGGCATCGTCAAACTGGTGCTGCATTTCGCCGGTAGCTGAAGCGCATCAATGCATCAGGGTTTGCAGGCTAAAGGGGTAGCGATAAGACGTCGGTCGCCCCTTGGCCGAGAGTTTGTGAAAGTCCACACCGAAATCAGGTGCCGCGCCCATCGCCAGCAGCCGCCTGGCTTGCGCTCGATCAATCAGCTGCAACAACGGCACCTGCCGATCACGACCGCCGTACCGGCTGATGTCGACACCTTCGTCATAGTCATGCAATTGCACCAGGGCCCAACCGCCCAGGCTGAAATGTCCGCCCAGCAACACACTCAGGCGATTGTCCAGCAACGCTTGCAATGCGGCGGGCGAGTTATTGATGGTGCCGAACAATGCATCCTTGCCAGGCTTGCCGCCGGACTCTTCAAAGGCACGCATCACACCGAAGCCCATCTCGTCGTTGGCTGACCAGACCAGCGAGGTCTGCGGGTAACGCTTGAATAACGTTTTGGCTTGCTCGTAAGCCCGTTGGCGGGTCCAGCCGCCATACACCAGTTGGCGCAACCGCACTTCGGGGTGTTCGGCCAGAGCCCGGCGCATGCCCCTCTCGCGCAGCTGCGCGGACGGCGTGATCTTCAGTCCGGAAAAGGCCAGCAAATCGATGTACTGACCCGGGGCCACCGGACCGTGCAATCGAATCAGCTCCTTGAGCATCAGGTAGCCGCCCTCCTCGTCGTTGGGCACCAGGCTGCCCACCCAATCGGGGTACTTGTCGGGCCGAGTGCCGAGCAACCGCATCTGGTCCGGTGTCAGGGCATTGTTGACGATGAACAGCTTCACCCCGCTGCCCTGGGCCAGGCGCAGAATCTCGGGGGCGATGTATTGTTCGTTGACGAAGATCAGGTAGTCGGGACGGTTCGTCCCTTGCAGGGCATCGCGTGCCTGCCTGATGGTGGTGTCGGAATTGCGGTCGGCGTATTCAATGCGCAAGTCCATGCCCAGGTCCCTGGCGGCGGCCTGCATGAACTGCGAGTAACTGACCCAGAAAGCTTCCCTGGTGTTCCCCGGATTGAGGAACAGCACCGACGCCGCCTGGGCGCAAGGCCCCGCGACCGCGCCCAGCGCCAGCAGCACGCCACATAGAAACTTCAACATTTATCGTCCGAGCCCCCGGAAATTCGCCGCGCATTATAGCCAGCGAAACCCCGCAAAACCCGATAATTCCGGTTTTTGTCCGACAATGGTCGGAACGAGGCCCGGACGGGGTCGTTTATTGATGGCTGACCCAAAATACCGCTGTGCCGACGACCAGGATGATCAGGAACAGAATCGCCCAGGCATCGACTGTACTGTCACTCTTCCTTGCTTTGGTTGGGTTGCTCATTGCATCGCCTCTTGTCGGTTTTATCGGTGATTGCACAAAGACTCGACCAGAGTTAAGACGATGATTGTCCGCACGACAAATGTGGGTTAGCCAACAACGATTCTCGTTAGGCTGTTTGGTTCTTTACATATACTCAAACATCACTTTTGCGCATAACTGCAAACTGGTATCGTGCCCCGGCTCCGTAGGGAGTGCGCGGCCGTGCGCGCAGAATTGCAGAGGCTCCTTCGGACTCCGGCAAGCACAAAAACGCAGCTGTATCCGAGCGACCCAAGCCTGAGAACAGGACTTATATGTACGTATACGACGAGTACGATCAGCGGATCATCGAGGACCGCGTCAAGCAGTTCCGTGATCAGACCCGACGCTATCTGGCAGGTGAGCTGAGCGAAGAGGAATTCCGCCCCCTGCGCCTGCAGAACGGGCTTTACATCCAGCGCTTCGCGCCGATGCTGCGGGTTGCGGTGCCATATGGCCAACTGACTTCGCGCCAGATGCGAATGATGGCCAAAATTGCCCGTGACTACGACAAGGGCTATGCCCATATCAGCACCCGGCAGAACGTGCAGTTCAACTGGCCGGCGCTGGAAGACATCCCGGAGATCCTGGCCGAACTGGCCACTGTGCAGATGCACGCGATCCAGACCAGCGGCAACTGCCTGCGAAATGTCACCACCGACCAGTTCGCCGGCGTTGCTGCCGACGAATTGATCGACCCGCGCCCATGGTGCGAGATCGTTCGTCAGTGGACCACGTTCCACCCGGAATTCGCCTACCTGCCGCGCAAGTTCAAGATCGCCATCAACGGCTCGACATCCGACCGTGCAGCGATCGAAGTCCACGACATCGGCCTTGAGCCGGTGCACAACGCCGCAGGCGAGCTGGGCTTCCGCGTTCTGGTGGGCGGCGGTCTGGGCCGTACGCCGGTGGTGGGCGCGTTCATCAATGAATTCCTGCCGTGGCAAGACCTGTTGAGCTACCTCGACGCCATCCTGCGTGTCTACAACCGCTATGGCCGTCGCGACAACAAGTACAAGGCGCGGATCAAGATTCTGGTCAAGGCGCTGACGCCTGAAGTGTTCGCCCAGAAAGTCGATGCGGAAATGGAACACCTGCGCGGTGGCCAGACCACACTGACCGAAGCCGAAGTGCATCGCGTCGCCAAACACTTCGTCGATCCGGACTACAAGGCCCTGGACAACCAGAACGCCGCGCTGGCCGATCTCGACAAGGAGCACCCGGGCTTTGCCCGCTGGCGTACCCGCAACACCCAGCCCCACAAGAAGCCGGGTTATGTGGCCGTGACGCTGTCCCTGAAGCCGACCGGCGTTGCACCGGGCGACATCACCGACAAGCAGCTCGACGCCGTGGCCGATCTGGCCGAGCGTTACAGCTTCGGCCAGCTGCGCACCTCCCACGAGCAGAACATCATCCTGGCCGACGTTGAGCAAAGCCAGCTGTTCACCTTGTGGGGTGAACTGCGCGAGAAAGGTTTCGCCACGCCGAACATCGGCCTGCTGACCGATATCATCTGCTGCCCCGGCGGTGATTTCTGTTCCCTGGCCAACGCCAAGTCGATCCCGATTGCCGAATCGATCCAGCGCCGTTTCGACGACCTGGACTATCTGTTCGACATCGGCGAACTGGACCTGAACATCTCCGGTTGCATGAATGCCTGCGGCCACCACCACGTCGGCCACATCGGCATCCTCGGCGTGGACAAGAAAGGCGAAGAGTTCTATCAGGTTTCCCTCGGCGGCAGCGCGAGCCGCGATGCCAGCCTGGGCAAGATCCTCGGCCCGTCCTTCGCTCAGGAAGACATGCCCGACGTGATCTCGAAGCTGATCGACGTGTACGTGGAACAGCGTACCGAAGACGAACGCTTCATCGACACCTATCAGCGTATCGGCATCGACCTCTTCAAGGAACGCGTCTATGCAGCGAATCATTAAGAACAACGAAGTCGTCGACGAAACCTGGCATCTGTTGCCCAAGGACTTCAACATCGACGAGATCACCAACTGCGACGACTACATCGTCCCGTTGCAGCTGTGGCGTGAACACAGCCGTATGCTCATGGCCCGCGACGGTGGCCTGGGCGTATGGCTGGACTCCGATGAAGAAGCCGAGGAAATCGGTGAAGACGTGGCAAGCTTCCAGGTCATCGCCTTGAACTTCCCGGCCTTTACCGATGGCCGCAACTACTCCAACGCCCGCCTGCTGCGTGACCGTTATGGTTTCAAAGGCGAACTGCGGGCGATTGGCGACGTGTTGCGCGACCAACTGTTCTACCTGCATCGCTGCGGGTTCGACGCGTTTGCAATTCGCGCCGACAAGGACCCGTATGAAGCCCTGGAGAGCCTCAAGGACTTCTCGGTGACCTATCAGGCCGCCACCGACGAACCGCTGCCGCTGTTCCGTCGCCGCTGATGTTCATGCCTTGGACCCCGCGAGGGGTTCAAGGCTTTTCCCTTCAGGATCCTCGATATTCCGGCATCGGAATCGGTCGCCCCATGGCCACCCAGTGATGGTAGACCCGAGCTCGATCCTCCAGCACGCCAAACAGTCTGAATGGGTTTTGCGCATCGGCCGGCGTCGTTTCGACACAATGGCTCAGCCAACCCCACAACTCATCCAACGCGTCCGCCTCACTCAATAATCGCCACACCCGCGCTTGCATGAGCCAATAGCGGACCTTGAAGTCGGCAGTCAGGCTCAAACCGTCCATGACCCGCAAGAACCCGGCGCCCGAAGGCTTTCGTGCAATGCGTTGCCAGATCTGCCGCCGCGCCCCACGCAACACCTCATCGCCCTCCTCCAGCCAGGGCGTCACGGTGCCGTAATGCTCGCCGGGCTCGCTGAGCCAGAGATTGATGCCGGTGCGTTCACGATGCTCGACCAGGCGCAGCAAGCTGTCTTCTTCGGTCAGGGGATTACCCCATAACCTGACCCGGTCCCGGGAGACCGCCTGATTCAGGATCGTCTCGGGCACCCGACTGATGCGGTTATCGCGCAGGTCGAGGGAGGTCATCCGAGGTTCATCGACAATGCCGAGAGGGCAACGGCTGATCCGGGTTTTTCTGAGGTTCAACACCCGCAAGTCATGGAGCCCGAGGAGAACCGGGGCATGAACCAGCGGGTTGTCGCTCAGATCCAGCATTTGCAGGTTGACCAAAGCGCTCAACTGCCCGGCGGTACTTTCCTTGAACTCAAGGAAAGTGGACTTGAGATTGAGCGAAATGAGACGGGTCATTCGCACGATGGAGGGAGGCAATACGCCCTCCAGCACATCGTCGGCATTGAGACGGCGCAGATCGACACGCTCGAGATTCAGGACGCGCAGATTGGGGAAACTCTCGAGAAAGGTATTCAGGCTCTCGCGCTCGATAAGCTGCAGATGCTGCATCGACAACTCGATGACGTCGTCGAAACGGACATTCATATGCGGCAACCGATGATAGTCCTCGAACCCCAGGTCCAGTCGGTAACCGGTGACCACCTCGTTGGCAAACACGCTATTGGCCTGAGGCGGGCATTTTTGCCAGATCGCGATCAGTTCGGTGGCGAGTTCCATGCGGGTTTCGCGCTCGTATTCAATGGCGTAACGCAACTGCTGGTCATTGTGTGCCGCCACCTCCTGTGCATTCATGCCCGCCGCGTGTTCATCACCCACCTCCAGAAAGTCCACATCCATGTCATCGACATCCATCATGGATTGGTCGATCCAGGTATTCAGATCCGTTCGCAGCTGCTCAAGCTGCAAGCCCAGGCGATCCAGAACGCCCTGGGCGTCGCCCCCCGCACGATAGAGCCATTCATCGGCCTGGGCATCGGTGAAATCGGGGTAAAGATCCTTGACCAGCAGACGCTTCACGCCATGGTTCAATGCCACCCCTTGCGGCGTATCCGGGAAGCCTCCACCGCGCAAACCGCGAGCCTGGAACGGCAACCCGGAATGCATTCGATTCAACCCCGACATGAATTCGGAACGGGGCAGTGCCCATTCGCCGACACTGCGTTTGAGTTCGCGGGGGGAGCGCACTGACAATGCGCGACGCTCCTGGGCAGACAACAGATCGAACAACGCTGTAAACAGGTCCGTTCCCTGGGCTTCGGAATCCTCCCAGGCAGGGTTGCGGTAGCGCTCCCCCACCTTGACCAACCGCCGACAATCCGACGACTCGAGCGGGCCGCTGCGATCCAGTACCCGGCCACCCACGGAACCCTCGAGAACGTCGATACGTATGCCTTCCGCCCAACCGGGCAAGCGCTCCAGTGAATGCAAGGCCAGCGTGTCGGATTCCGCCTGAACGATCGAGTTCAGACAAAGACCTTCATAAGCGCGATTCAACCTTGCATGCCCCTGATACTCACGCGCCTTGCCGTCCAGGCGCTTGATCGTGCTCAGGGCCTCGGCGGCATCCAGCGGTCGGCCGGTCTCAAGACCAAAGCGATCAAAGATCTGCTCCACGGCGTTTTTCGGCAGACCGGGGTATTGGCGCTGAAACAGCCGGACCCATTCGTTATCCGATTGCTGAAGCGCCTGGTAACGGCTGTCGAACAACTGCGCCCGAGTCACCGGGTCGGTTACCGTTTCAAGCTCCTGATCGAGCCTGAAGCGGCTGATGGTATCTGCCAGCAAGGGGGTTGGCTCGCGGCCGACCTGCATCAGACGCAAGAAGTCGTCGTCCACGGTGCTGATCCTGGCGATTTGAGCAATGACCTCATCACTGAACAAAGCAAAGCGTTCGCAAACTCCGCGCATCAGCTCCATACGCGTCAATGACTTTGCCGGGCCGGATAAGGGTGCCGCCGTCACTTCGGGCAAGGGATGGACATCGGGGGCGCGAGCAGGCTCGACGGGCTCATGCAGTTTTTCACCAACCGCCTCGGCAGCGGTGCCTTCGCCTCGCAGCACCGCTCCCGCGTCGACCAATGGCAGGGCGTTGAGCAAGCCGAACACTGTACGAGTGATGCCTTCGGAGCGTTGTTCCGGGCTTTTACCGTTCACAACCTGGTCCAACCCGTAGCCGGCATCAATGATCCCCGCCAGCGCCAACAGCCCCTCGCCACCTGGGACAAACAATGCCAGCGGACCGAACCGGTTGATCCACTGCACCAGCGGCTCGACCACCGCACCGAGATTGTCACGGTTGACCTGGGCGTCGTCACGGATCGTCTCGACGCTGGTCATGGCCGCCTGTTTCATGCTCAACACACACTGGGCAAATGGGTCGGTGCCGGCGGGCGACCGCTCGAAATCGATGTAATCCTGCGGGTCCCAATAGCCGTCGTTATTGAAAAACCCGGCGTTCTTCTTGAGCCAGTGTTCCTTGGGGTAAACGGCCATACCTTCCAGAGCAGTCAGTACACCGGCATGAAAGGTGCCGTCTTCAAGATCCTGATCGGCAAAATGTGCTGCCAGTGCCCGCTGCGTCTCCATACGCCGGCCTTGCGCCACGACCCAGTCACGCATGCGCCGGGTGTCGTCGAACACGTGCAGGGGTGAAGAGTTGGCCGGCACGTACAACAACACCTGGCCACTGTGGCGATGGCGAAAGCACCAGATATCTTTCGCGCGGTAGCGATAGATCGTCAGCCGCCCCGCCTCGATCTGTGAACCGACTGGCGTCGGTGCTTGCAATTGAGCAAGGGTCAGCGCATCCCGGCAGTGGGCCGCCGGCAATCCGGCCACCTGCATTGCCAGCGCCAGGCCTTCCCGGCCGAGACTGCCTTCGCGGTATTGCAGGCACGCACTCATGACAAAGGCCGCCTTGACCGAAGTCCTCAGTGCATAAGGCTCGGGCCGCTGGATGCGCGCATCCGACGGCCAGGCCTGATCCAGGTACGCCTGGTAGCGCGTCTTCAGCTCAAGCTCCCATACCCACCGTTTGAAATCCGCGGGCCGCAGGGCCATTTGTGTTGCGGGGCTGTAGGTTTGTGGCGTCGTACGCCGATAGATGCCCTCATAGTCGTGATTGAACACCCTCACGTCAGTGGCTGAATCAAGGATGGAAATCTCGGGACCTACATCGGGCGGCGTGTACAAGCCGAACACCGTTTCGCCAAAAGCGCCGTCGGCCACCGTCTGATAATTGGACAGCAATACCTGCACCAGGCTTTGTGAGCTTTTCACCTGCCCCCGGTGAACACCGTCATGCCCGGTGTCCTGGTCGGTGTCGTAATCGAGGGTGACCAACAAGGCCTGGGACGGGTCGATACCCAGCGCCCATTTCTCCTTGATCAATTGCGCGCCAAACTGCTGGGGTGTTCGCGGCAGTGCCGTGGCGATTGTCGCTTCCAGTTCATCACGCATGGGTTTAACGGGTGATTGCGGTGGAGCGTGGTTGCCGCGCGAAGACTCATTCATGTGCATTCCATTGCAAACAATAAAGGAATGGCACCATAACCGACGCAGGCGGGACAGGCGGCAGGATCGGGGCGTCAGAGCGCCGGGGATTTTTCGCTGAACCATGAAGGTCAAGCGGAACGCGGATCGACGAAAAAAAACCGCAGCAGACGCTGCGGTTTTTGCCTTTACGAATTCGACCGGTCGTTACCAGAAACGCTGCTGAGTCAGGCGACTCCACCAGTTCAGCAGAACACGATCCACCGAACCGCTTGCCGCCATGCCAATGCGCTCCGGCAGGCTTTTGCGTTCGGTGTAGTGCAGGTGATAAAGCTCGGACTGCGCGGCGCGTTCGGCCAGATACTCGTCACTGGTCTTGAGCTCGTCCACCAGTTGCTTGTCGAGCGCGGCGACACCGAGCCAGATTTCGCCGGTGGCCACTTCGTCGATGGCCAGTTGCGGGCGATAACGGGAAACGAAGTTCTTGAACAATTGATGGGTGATGTCCAGGTCCTGCTGGAATTTTTCCCGACCCTTTTCGGTGTTTTCGCCAAATACCGTCAGGGTGCGTTTGTATTCACCGGCCGTCAGCACTTCGAAGTCGATGTCGTGCTTCTTCAAAAGCCGGTTGACGTTGGGCAACTGCGCGACCACGCCAATGGAACCGAGGATCGCGAAGGGTGCACTGATGATCTTCTCCCCGATGCACGCCATCATATAGCCGCCGCTGGCCGCAACCTTGTCGATGCATACGGTCAAGGGAATGCCAGCCTGGCGGATACGCGCCAGTTGCGAAGACGCCAGGCCATAGCTGTGTACCATACCGCCGCCGCTTTCCAGGCGCAGTACGACTTCATCCTTGGGTGTGGCGAGCGTCAGCAGCGCGGTAATTTCGTGACGCAGGCTTTCAGTGGCCGATGCCTTGATGTCGCCGTCGAAATCCAGCACGAACACCCGCGGTTTGGCTTCGGGCTTTTTCTTCTGCTTTTTCTCGGTTTTGGTCTGGGACTTGCGCAGGGCCTTGAGCTGATCCTTGTCGAGCAGCGTCTGCTCCAGACGCTCACGCAGCCCTTTGTAGAAATCATTGAGTTTGCTGACCTGCAACTGACCGGCCGTTTTACGTCGACCTTTGCTGCGCAATGCCGCAAAACTGGCCAGGACCACCAGAATGGCGATCACCAGAGTCACGGTCTTGGCCAGAAAAACGGCATACTCGGAAAAAAACTCCACGGGGACTCCTCAGACGATGCGCAGCATGGACATGCGCGGGATACCTCCAGCATACCCATGCGCCGACCTTGCGACCAGCCGTGAAATGCCTGTCATCAGGGCTGTAACAAGCATTTCAAACAAGCGTATGTTTTTTCATTGACAGCTCACTCTCATCCTCATAACCTCGCCAAACCTTCAACGTACCGGGATGACGCGGACGTGGGCAGCATCTATTTGATTCGACATGGCCAGGCCTCCTTCGGTGCAGACGACTATGACGTCCTGTCGCCCATCGGTATTGCCCAGGCCCGGATCCTCGGCCAGCACCTGGTCGAGCTCGGTATCAGCTTCGACCGCTGCCTGTCCGGCGATTTGCGCCGCCAGCAACACACGGCCAGCAGCGCACTGGAACAATTCGCCGCCGTGGGCATGCCGGTACCGATCGTGGAGACCGATTCGGCCTTCAATGAATTCGATGCCGACGCCATCATCCGCGCGCTGTTGCCGGCGATGCTGCCGGAGGAGCCCGAAGCCTTGAATATCCTGCGCAACGCCGCGCAAAACCGTGCCGAATTCCAGCGCATCTTCGCCCTGATCATCGAGCGCTGGCTGGCCGGCACCTACGATACGCCGGAGCTGGAAAGCTGGCTGGGTTTTGTCGATCGGGTACGGGCCGGATTGCATCGGATCCTCGAACAGGCGGACAACACCCAGAAAATTGCGGTGTTCACCTCTGGCGGCACCATCACCGCCCTGCTCCACCTCATTACGCAAATGCCTGCCAGACAGGCTTTTGAATTGAACTGGCAAATCGTCAACACCTCGCTCAATCACCTGAAGTTTCGTGGTCGCGAGGTGGCCCTGGCTTCCTTCAACAATCATGCGCACCTGCAACTGCTGAAGGCCCCGGAACTCATCACGTTTCGCTGAGTCCGGACTATTGTGACCCTGGCTGTAATCAACCTGCTCTTATTACCCAAGAAAGGATCGAACCATGACCTCCGTAGCTGATGCCGTAAAAACAATGCAAGAAAAGTTCGACCCGTCCGCCGCTGCCGGTCTGGATCTGGTCTTCGGTTTCCGCATCGATGACACCAAGAATTTCTCGCTGATCGTAAAAGACAGCAAATGTGAATTGAAAGAAGGCGAGAACCCGGACGCTCAAGTGACCCTGGTCATGGACGGCGAAACCCTGCAAGGCATCGTCAGCGGCGAGACCGACGGCATGCAGGCTTTCATGGGCGGCAAGCTGCGCGCTGAAGGCGACATGATGCTGGCGATGAAACTGTCCGAGCTGTTCCCTTCCTGATCATGCCGCTCCCGACCTTCGGGAGCGTGGCAAGGTCGCAAACGAATCCCGCCCCCAGTGGCGGGATTCGTCGTTTTTGGGCGTCAGTGCTTTTACAATGCGACCACCTCACAAATCGGCCACGCCATGGATATCGATCTCGCCCGCACCTTTCTGGAAATCGTCCGCCACGGCAGCCTGGCCGCCGCGGCCGAAAAACTGCATGTCACCCAGACCGCGATTACCGCGCGGGTTCAGAAACTGGAAAACCAATTGGGCAGCACGCTGTTCGTGCGCAATCGCGCCGGGGCCCGGTTGACGCGCAACGGTGAAGCCTTCGTGGTGTACGCCAATCAACTGGTGGAAACCTGGGAAGCCGCGCGACGGGATCTGCCACTGCCGGAGGGTTATCACAATGTGCTGCACATCGGTGGCGAAGTCAGCCTGTGCAATCCATTGATGCTCGGTTGGGCCGGCGCCCTGCGCGAAAAAATCCCCGGCCATGCCCTGCGCATGGAAATTCGCGACGGCGAAAACCTGCTGCGCCAACTGGAGCTGGGTGTTCTGGACGCGGCCTTGGTCTATCAGCCCGAATACTGGCCGGGATTGCAAGTCGAGCAGGTTCTGGAGGAAAAGCTGATCCTGGTGCGCCTGCCCGGCCGCGCCGATCCTTATGTGTACGTCGATTGGGGGCCGGGCTTTCGTCGCCAGCACGATGCCGCCTTGCCGGAAAAATCCAGGGCAGCCCTGAGTTTCAATCTGGGCCCGCTGGCCTTGCAGTACATCCTCGAAAACGGCGGCAGCGGCTACTTCCGCACCCGTGTCGTACACAGCTACCTGCAAAGCGGTGCACTGGAACTGGTGCCCAGGGCGCCGGAATTCAGCTACCCCACTTACCTGGTCTATTCCCGTGACCGTGACTCGCCAACCTTGCAACGGGCCTTCGAAGTGCTGCGCGAAGTCATCGAATCCGATGGCGACTGGTCGCAGCGCTGGGACCCACTGACCTGAGTCCGGATTGCACCGGATCATGGCAGTTGTGTCCTCAAGGTCGGCCAGACAAAGCGCCCGGATCGACTACGCTGCTGGAGATAACAATAACGACAGGTGATTGCAGTGAGGCAGACCACCGAAGCATTCCGCAGCCGTTACCGCGCCAATGTTCACCCACGCTATAACCCGTGGCTGCATGGCACTTTTGTACTGTTGTTCGGCCTCGGGGCCATTGCTGCATTCTGGAGCACCGTACACCGGGTACAACCGCTGGAATGGCTGGCCGTACCGCTTGCCCTGTTGTTCTTCAACCTCGGTGTGTACATGGTGCATCGGCATCTGGGGCACCATAAAAAATCCTTTGCGCGGATGTTCTATTCGCGCCATGCCGGCGATCATCACAGCTTTTTCGCCCCCGGCCACATGACTTACGACAGTGCCCGCGACTGGCGGGTGATTCTGTTTCCCGCCTGGCTGATCGTGTTGCATACGCTGGTCATCACCTTGCCGGTCTGGTGGCTGCTGGGGCAATTGGATGGCAATGTCGCCGGACTGGTGGCCGGCTGCCTGGTCCTCGGCTACCTGACTTATGAAGTGTTCCACACCTGCGAGCATCTGCCGCCGCACAATCGACTGACCCGCCTGCCCTGGATCCGTCAGATGCGTCGGCTGCACGAACTGCACCATCGTCGCGAAATGATGCAGGAGCGCAATTTCAATATCGTTTTTCCGTTGATGGACTATCTGTTCGGCACCCTTTACTGGGAGCCCGAGCAGGCCACCCCTTGCCTTTCGAGAACGCCCATGACCCGCATGCAGCATCAGATCGAGATTGCCGGCCACCCCATCGATGTACTCGCCTACGCCAGCACCGTGACCCTTTGGCCGCAATGGCATCCCTCGTCACTGAAGATCAACGGACAGAAAGGTCCCTTGCATGCCGGAGCGCGGTTCGAGGAAGACATTCGCGCCGGTGGTCGCGACGGGCACCTGAGCTGGGTGGTGGACGAGTACTTGCCGGGACGCCGCTGGCGTGCAAGGGCCTTCGGCGATCACGGTCTGTCGCTTGAGCTGACTTACGAATGCCAGGCCCAGGGCGACGGCACGCAATTTGTCCGTACCCTGGAATATCAGTTCAGCGGCGTGGGGATGCGCATCGCCAACACATTGCTGCTCAGGCGACGGATTGACCACGAGTCCGCCGAATCGATGCTGGCGTTGCGCGAAATGGCACAGAAGCACTTGAAGCAAGCGGGAGCCAACGCGTGAGTCGATCGTTCAGGTTTCACCACTGGGTGTTGCTGTTGATCCTGGCCGTTGCCGCATTCCTGCTGTTGATGCCGACCAAAGTGCGCCCGGTGGCCTGGACCCCGGCACCTGCACCGTCCCTGGACAGCGGCGTGTATGCCGACAACCAGCGTCTGAAGGCTGTGGAGCGAGTCGGCGCCGCTGGCATCGAGGGTCCTGAAGCGCTGCTGCTGGAAAACGACGCATTGATCACCGGCCTGCATGATGGGCGGGTCATCCGCACCAGCCTCGACGGCAAGACCACCAAGGTCCTCACCGACACCGGTGGGCGCCCCCTGGGACTGGCCCGCCATCCCAATGGTTTGCTGGTGATCGCCGATGCAATCAAGGGCTTGCTGTCACTGGATGCACAAGGCCGCCTGGTGGCGATGACCACGGCAGCCGATGGCGTTCCCTTCGGTTTCACCGACGATGTGGCCATCGACAAATCCGGGCACTACGCCTATTTCAGCGACGCCTCCAGCCGCTTCGGATACGGCAAGGATGGCGAGGCGATCATCGAACACGCAGGTGACGGTCGCTTGCTGCGTTACGACTTCCAGAGCGGCAAGACATCGGTCTTGCTGGATAAACTGGAGTTCGCCAATGGTGTCACCCTCGGGCCGGACGACGCCTATGTACTGGTCAACGAAACCGGCGCCTACCGCATCAGCCGCTACTG
Source organism: Pseudomonas sp. NPDC089569 (assembly GCF_050280625.1). Classification (NCBI taxonomy): domain Bacteria; kingdom Pseudomonadati; phylum Pseudomonadota; class Gammaproteobacteria; order Pseudomonadales; family Pseudomonadaceae; genus Pseudomonas; species Pseudomonas sp. NPDC089569. The sequence continues at coordinate 133,953 of NZ_JBNNVQ010000003.1, read as the reverse complement.
GTTGAGCGGACCGAAGGCCGGCACCCACGATCTGTTCATCGACAATCTGCCAGGCTTGCCGGACAACCTGGCGTTCAATGGGCACGACCGCTTCTGGGTTGCGTTGTACGCACCACGCAGCGCCTTGCTCGACGCCACGGCGGCGCACCCTTTCGTGCGCAAGATGATCGTTCGGGCCATGACCGTGTTGCCCAAGCCGGTGGAGAAACGCGCCTTTGCCCTGGGACTGGATCCGGAAGGCAAGGTGATCGCCAATCTGCAGGATGCCAGCAACGGTAACTACTCGCCGATCACCACCGTGCGCGAGTATGGAGACTGGCTGTACTTCGGTTCGCTCAAGGCGGATCACATGGCGCGTCTGCCGCTCAAAGCCGCACTGCATTAGAAACTGTAGGAGCGAGGCTTGCCCGCGAACCGCACGCCGCAGTATCTCTGATGCATCGGGTCATCGTTGTTCGCCGGCAAGCCTGGCTCCTACAGGACTGGCAGGTCCTTCAACGCCCTGTTCTTCGCTGGGAAATTTCGGATTCATGAGGCACCTCGCATCGAGCCGTCGCATCAGGCCCTGAACATTCGAGGTGCCGGTTTTCATCGCCGTTCCAGTTTTTCAGTCACCGCTCATCGGTGACTGATCACGATCGGTCAGGACGGCGATTCGAGTTGTTTGACGATCTTGTCCTTGACCATCAGCCGCGTTGCCTTGAGTTTGTTCACGGCGTCATCGCTGGATTTGGCTTGCTCTGCCTTGACCACTTCGGCATCCGCCTGCGAATACTTGTTAAGCAGCGAATCCAATAACGGATCCTTGGTGCGTTTCTGCTGGATTTCTTCCTTTGTGCGTTTCAGATCCTGATAAAGGTCATGGGACACCGGCATGGAACACCTCCGTTTGTTAATCGGTAGCAAACGCGATTGATTGCGTTCGCCAGCTATCAGAATGGCCTTGGTTGGCCGGTTCTGTCGACCATCTGTCAGACCGGCGGTGTCCGTTCGTCGCCCTGTCGCCAACGCGATCAAACCTTTGCCGAAACGCTGGCCTCCACAGGTTAACGATCACCTCGATCACCCAGGAAAAACCTGCCTGGAGTAGCCCGTATGGACGGATTCAACCTGCGTTATCTCACGCTGGCTCTTGCCTTGAGCACCGGCCTGGACACGGCCTTGGCAGCAACCTCCAATGAGTTTGTCGACAAGGCGGCCGCCGGCGGCATCGCCGAAATCGAGGCCAGCCGTCTGGCACTCGAGAAAAGTCAGGCGGCCGACGTCAAGGCCTTCGCCAACATGATGATCAGCGATCATTCCAAGGCCAACGATGAGCTGGCGGCCATCGCCAAAAAAAATGCTATCGATGTGCCCAACAGCACGACGCTGGTCAAACAGGCCAAGGAAAAAATCCTCGATCTGCGCGATGAATCCTTCGACGCGGCCTACGCCAACAACCAGGTCAAGGCCCATGAACAAGCCATCGAACTGTTCAAGAAACAGGCCGACACCGTGACGGACGACAAAACCCCGGGTGCGATGGAATTGAAAGGCTTTGCGCAGGACATGCTGCCGGGACTGGAAAAACACTTGGAGATGGCGAAGAAACTCCAGGCTGCTCATCCGATGTAGGAGCCAGCGGTGCGGCGATCCGACTTGCCGGCGAAGGCGTACCTGAGATCGCCTTCGCCGGCAAGTCGGATCGCCGCACCGCTGGCTCCTACAAGCTTTTCCCCGTCGTAAGGGCGGAACCGTCAGCAGCCGTAACCGAAGCAATGGATATGCCCTCAACCCAACGCCATTGATCCCGCAACAGAAATGAGTAACTCCCCCACCTCGCGCATGCACACAAGCTCGCTTTGGTGGCATATCGGCACAGCGGTGCGTACAAGATGAAAGACTGCGATCACGCCCACCAACGCCCCACCCCGCGCATTCACATCGTTCAATCAAACCTCAATCAAATGCTTGAGCGGGTGATAGCCGGTTTTCAGGGTCGCCGCGACATCGAGGATGGCCTTCTCGATGCCATTGAGATGCATGCAGGTCAATTCGATCGCCGCGCTTTGGTTACCCGCCTCGATGTACTCGATCAGCCGCAGGTGTTCATTGTCGCGACAGGCCTCATGGCTGTCGTCATCCAGCGCGGCAGCGTACAGCGACGCCCGGGAAATCAGCTTGCGGAACCAGTCAAGTAACACCGGGTTATTCAGGCTCTGCGCCAGTTTGATGTGGAACTCGCCAAGCAAATGAATCAAGCGCTCGTGATCGCCACTCCTGGCGGCTTCCTCCTCCAGCAGCAGGTGATCGCGCAGGTCCCGGGTCACCGCGGTATCACGGCGGCGGCACAACTCGCTGACGATACCGATCTCGACCAGGCGCCGGGTTTCGAACAGTGAGCGGATCTCTTCGTCGCTGGGCAGCGACACCGATGCACCTTTATTGGGCTCAGTGGTGACCAGGCCATCGGCTTCCAGTTGCTTGAGCGCGGCACGAACCGATGTGCGGCTGACATTGAAAAGCTCGGCCAGCGACGCCTCGCCCAATTTCATTCCGGGGCGCAGCGTGCGCTTGCTGATCGCCTCGTAAACCCCTTGGTAGACACGGTCGACCGTGGTTTCGGTTTTCTTTTCGGTCATTCGATGACTCCTTCAGCGCCACGCAACCGGCCCCAGGCGAATGAACAGCCTTGCAAAAGGGGGTTGCACGAGCAGATTAATCCGGGTATTTCTAAATTGCATCCAGATTTTGCATACAATAATTAGAGGAATGCACCATTATGGGTCATCCAGTTGCAATTGAAGTGCGCCACGTCTCCAAGCGGTACTCCGACGATCCAGGCATTGCTCCTGCCCTGGACAACGTATCGGTGGACATCGCCGACAACGAGTTCTTTACCCTGCTCGGCCCTTCCGGCTGCGGCAAAACCACCCTGCTGCGCACCATCGCCGGCTTCGAACACGTCAGCGACGGCGAAATTCGCCTGGCCGGGGAGCCGGTCAATGACCTGCCGCCGTTCAAGCGCCGGGTCAACACCGTGTTCCAGAGTTACGCACTGTTTCCGCATATGACTGTTGCGCAGAATATCGCCTTCGGTCTCGAGATGCAGGGTCTTGATCAAAAGCAGATACCCCGGCGGGTCGATGAAATGCTCGCGCTGGTACAAATGCAGCATCTGGCCAGGCGTAAACCGGCGGAGTTGTCCGGTGGCCAGCAGCAGCGCGTGGCACTGGCCCGCGCGCTGGCACCCAAACCCAAAGTGCTGCTGCTCGACGAACCGCTGTCGGCGCTGGACCTCAAGCTGCGCAAGGAAATGCAGGTCGAACTCAAGCGGGTGCAGAAGGAAGCCGGGATCACCTTCATTTTCGTCACCCACGATCAGGAAGAAGCCCTGACCCTGTCCGATCGCATTGCCGTGATGTCGGCCGGCAAGATTCTGCAGATCGGCACCCCCACCGAGATCTACGAACGCCCGCAGCATCGGTTCGTCGCGCAGTTCATCGGCGACATCAATTTCCTCCCCGGTCACCTCAAGCGTGGCCAGCAGAACGAAAGCTTTTTTGTACCAAACGGCATGCCGGTGGAGATCCCCTGCCCGGCCCAGGGCCTGGATGGCAAGGTGCAACTGGCCTTTCGCCCGGAGCGTTCGCAACTGGTGGACCCGGCGCAACCGCACCACCTGCGCGCAGTGATCGAAGCGGTGTTGTACGTGGGCACCGCGACGCTTTACCAATGCCGGTTGAACAACGACATCAAGGTCATGTTGCGCGAGAACAACGAGGGCCTGAACCGTAGCCGCGGCGTCGGTGATCGCGTGGCGGTCCACCTGCCGCCCCACGCCTGTCTGCTGATGGAGGCCTGAGATGAGCGTCAGCAGCACTTCTCCCGCACTCGGCCGCGCGCTGTTGCTTAGCCCCGTGGTCCTGACCCTGCTGGCCCTGATCGCCATACCGCTGGGCATCATGGGCTACATCAGCCTGTTGCCGCGCAACGTCTATGGTGGCGTCGACTGGCAGGCCAACTGGCAATTGCAAAGTTACGTGCAGCTGTTTTTCCAGGAAGGTTTCGACGGCGAACTGGAACTCAACTGGGTCTACGCCCAGGCACTGATCCGCTCGGTGTTCCAGGCAGGCGGCACCACGGTCCTGTGTTTCCTGTTCGGCTTTCCGGTGGCGCTGTGGATGTCGAGCCTGACACCGCGGCGGCGCAACCTCATGGTGCTGTTGATCACCATCCCGTTCTGGACCAACCTGCTGATCCGCAACTACGCCTGGCTGATCATCCTGCGCGAACAAGGCTGGGTCGCCCAGACCATCAACGCGCTGTTTCCGCAGGCCGGCGGCATCACCCTGCTCTACAACGACTTCGCGGTCAGCGTCGGGCTGGTGTACAGCTTCCTGCCGTTCATGATTCTGCCGATCTACTCAACACTGGAGAAACTCGACTGGCGCCTGGTGGAAGCCGCCTATGACCTGGGCGCCAATCGCTGGCATGCGTTGCGGCGAATCATCCTGCCCCTGTCGATGCCGGGTGTGATTGCCGGTTCCCTGCTGGTGTTCGTGCCAAGCCTGGGCGCCTTTATCACGCCGGCCATCCTGGGTGGCGGCAAGACCCTGATGATCGGCAACCTGATCCAGCAGCAGTTCGGCACTGCGCGCAACTGGCCGCTGGGCAGTTCGCTGTCGTTCCTGCTTCTGGGAATCCTGCTGCTGTCGCTGGTGCTTTACGCCCTCTATAGCCGCAGCGCCGCCAAAAACCTTCGTCGGGGAGCCACCGCATGATCGCCCTGCACCTGAAAAAACTGCCGATGACCCGGGAAGTCAGCCTGCTGATCCTGGCCTATCTGTATCTGCCGATCTTCGTGTTGATCGCCTACAGCTTCAACGCCAACCGCTCGGCGACGGTGTGGACCGAGTTTTCGCTCGACTGGTACGGGCGGATCCTGGCCAACCCGTCGATCCAGATCGCCGCGCTGAACTCGATCATTGTCGCCAGTATCGCCACGGTTTGCGCCACGGCGATTGCCTTGCTCGCGGCACTGGCCACTTACCGGCCTTTCTACGGGCAGAAAATGGTCGAGGGCGGCATCAACCTGCCGCTGATCCTGCCGGAGATCGTCACCGCCGTCGCCACCCTGCTGCTGTTCATGGCGCTGGGCATCAAGCTCGGTCTGCTGACCGTGATCATCGCGCACATCGGTTTCTGCATTCCCTTTGCGTACCTGCCGATTCGCGCGCGACTCAATGACCTGGACAAGAGCCTGCTGGAGGCGGCGAACGACCTGTATGCCAACCCCTGGCAGGTGTTTCGCCGGGTCACGCTGCCGCTGCTGTGGCCGGCCGTGTTGTCCGGATCGGTACTGGCATTCGTGGTCAGCCTCGACGATTTCATCATGACCTTCTTCGTCGCCGGCCCCGGTTCCACGACCCTGCCGGTCTACATCTTCTCGGCCATCAAGGCCGGCGTGACACCGGAGATCAATGCGATCTCGACCCTGATGCTGGTGATTTCCATCGTGCTGGTGGTGCTGGCCTTCTGGCTGGGACAGCGCGGCAAACAACAATGAGCCTGGAGACTTTGTTTATGAGCAAAAAAGTGAAAAGCCTGCGTTTGGCCGTTGCCGGTCTGGCCTTGAGTTGCTTCACCGCCTTCAGCGCGCAGGCCGCCGAGCCCAAGGAACTGTTCTTCTATAACTGGACCGATTACTACCCGGTCGACCTGTTGGCCAAGTTCGAAAAAGAGACCGGCATCAAGGTCACCATGGACGGCTACGACAGCAACGAAACCCTGTTGGCCAAATTGCAGGCCGGTGGTGCGGCCTACGACGTGATCGTGCCGTCGCAATCGATCATGCGCACCCTGATCAACCAGAACCTGCTGCTGGAGATCGACACCCCGACCCTGCCCAACTTCCAGTACGTCAAACCGGCATTCCGCGACCCGGCATTCGACCCCGGTCGCAAGTTCTCGGCACCGTACCTGTGGGGCACTACCGGGTTCTCCTATGACAGCGCCCGGGTACCCGGCGGCAAGCTGGACGATTCGTGGAAAGAATTCTTCGAGCCGCGCAAGGAGCTGCAAGGGCAACTCGCCGCCCTCGATACCTCCAGCAGCGTGATCAACGCCGCCAGCCATTACCTGAATGTCGATGAATGCAGCGAAAACCCGCAGGACGCCAAGCGCATCCTGGAGCTGCTGCAGAAACAGAAACCGTTCCTGAAGATGTACAGCTCGGACAACACCGTCGACCGCATGGCCTCCGGTGAAGTGATCATGATGCAGAACTGGAACGGCTCCACGGCGCGGGCCACCTTGCAAAAGAGCACCATCAAGTACGTTTACCCACGCGTGGGCCTGGCGATGTTCCAGGACAACTTCGCCGTACCGAAAAGCGCTCCGCACCCCGGCAACGCGAAAATCTTCATCGACTGGATGATGAAACCGGAAAACGCCGCCGCCGTGTCCAACGCCATCGCCTACGCCAACGGCATCCAGAGCGACAAGCTGATCGATGCCAAATGGCAGGTGATGGATGCCATCAACATGCCCGACGAATTCGCCTCGCGCCTGCGCCCGGAAAAAGAGTGCAGCAACAAGGCGCGCGAACTCCAGGACCGGATCTGGGCGAAGCTCAAGGGCTGATGATTTGACTTGAAACCGAGGGGCGGCCATCGCTGTAGGAGCGAGGCTTGCCCGCGAACCAGGCACCGCGGTGCATCTGTCGCACTGCGTTATCGTTCTTCGCCGGCAAGCCAGGCTCCTACAGGCGATGAGGCCCGCCCAGACACTATTGAATTTGAGGTTTGAAATGAATCAACCCCGCTGGCTGCGCAATGTGCGCCCCTACGGCGCACCCGCCGAAGACCTGCTGATCGAAAATGGTCGTTTCACCCAACGTCGTCCGGCCTCCACCGCCGGGTTGCTCGACACCGACATCGACGGCCGGAACCAACTGCTCACCGCAGCATTGGTAGAGAGCCACGTGCACCTGGACAAAACCCTCTGGGGCCAGGCCTGGCGCCCGAACAGCGCCGGGCCGACACTCAAGGATTACATTGCCAACGAACGACGCATTCTGCGTGAAGTCACCACCCCCATCGCACAACGGGCCGGCGCCCTGCTGGAAAACTGTATCGCCCGGGGTTCGCTGACCCTGCGCTGCCACGTCGACATCGACCCGGAATTCGGCCTGCGCCACGTCGAGGCCATGCAACAGTTGCGTGAGCGCTATCACGACCTGATCGACCTGCAATTGGTCGTGTTTCCGCAAACCGGCCTGATCAGTCGACCCGGCACCGCCGAGCTGATGCGCGAAGCCATGGCACTGGGCGTGGAGAATGTCGGCGGTCTCGACCCCTGCGGCATCGACAACGACCCCATCGCGCAACTGGACTTCGTCTTCAAACTGGCCAGCGAATTCGACCGTGGCGTGGACATTCACCTGCACGACAAGGGCGAATTGGGCCTGTGGCAGATCGTACTGATCGCTGATTACACCGAACGTTTCGGGCTTCAGGGTCGGGTCATGATCAGTCATGCCTACTGCCTGGGCATGCTGCCGTGGAGCCAGGTCAAACCGGTGGCCGAACGCCTGGCGGCGCTGGACATTTCACTGATGAGCTCGGCACCGGCCGATTGCGCGGTGCCGCCCTTCCTCGCGCTGCGCGAAAGCGGTGTCAACGTTTGCCTGGGCAGCGACGGTATCCGCGACGCCTGGTCGCCCATGGGCAACGGCGACATGCTGGAACGGGCGATGTTGCTGGCCTTTCGTTTCGACCTGAACAAGGACGACGAACTGGCGGCAGCGTTCGACGCGGCGACGGTCAATGGGGCGCGGGCACTGGGTTGTGAGGGTTATGGGGTGGAGATCGGCGGGCCGGCGGACTTTCTGCTGATGCCCGTACAGACGCTGGGCGAAGCAGTGGTCTCGCGCCCGGCGCGACAGGTCTATCGCGCCGGGCGGTTGATCGCCGAAGGCGGTCGTTTGCTGGACAGCCGCCTGTGAGGCGTATCGGTCTGCGATCAAGCTGCGTGGTCGGCTTCGACGGCACCCAGCATGTGCTTTGGCGCAATGGCGAAGTGGTTTTCGAAGGCTCGCGCATCGAGTTCGTCGGGCGCAACTATGCAGGGCCGGTGGACCAATGGATCGACTACGGCAATGCCCTGATCGGCCCCGGCTTCATCGATCTGGATGCCCTGGGCGATCTCGACTCCACGGTGCTGACCCTGGACAACGGCGACGAACGCGACATGGGCCGGATGTGGTCGGCACAGTATCTGGCACGCGGCCCACGGGAGAGCTATAGCCCGCAGGAAGAAGTCTTCAAGTACCGCTACGCCTTCACTCAGTTGATCCGCAATGGCATCACCACGGCCATGCCGATCACCTCGATGTATTACCGCGAGTGGGCGGAAACCTACGACGAATTTGCCGCCGTGGCCGGCGTCGCGACGGAACTGGGACTGCGTACTTACCTGGGCCCCTGCTACATGAGCGGCATGAGTTATTGGCAAGCCGACGGCTCGCTGGCCCACCACTGGGATGAAGCGCGGGGCATGGCCGGGCTCGATGCCGCCGAGCGTTTTTTTCGCGATTTCGACGGCTCTTCCAATGGCCTGATTCGCGGCGCGCTGCTGCCTGACCGCATCCAGACATGCACGCCGGCGCTGCTTGCACGCACCGCAGCGCTGAGTCGGGAACTCAACGCACCGATGCGCTTGCACTGCTGTCAGGGGCTTGGCGAGGTGGCGATGGTCGAGCAACTGCGCGACACCTCGCCACTGGGCTGGTTGCAGCAGCTCGGGCTGTTGAACCCACGCAGCCTGTTGCCCCATGGCATCTACACCCGCGGCGATGACGACCTGCAACGGCTGGTCGATGGTGGTGCCAGCCTGGTGCATTGCCCGGTGGTGTTTGCCCGTGATGGCGAGGCGTTGAACTCGTTTGGTCGCTATCGCGCCAAGGGCATCAACTTCGCATTGGGCACCGACACCTGGCCGGCGGATTTGCTGGACAACATGCGCCAGGGCTTGAACATCGCGCGATTGATGGAAGGCGGCAGCTCGCTCACCTGCGCACTGGATCTGTACAACGCCGCCACCCTCGGTGGCGCCAGGGCATTGGGCCGCGATGACCTTGGGCGCCTGGCGCCGGGAGCCAAGGCCGACATCACCGTGTTCAGCCTGCGCGGCCTGCATCTGGGGCCCTTGTTCGATCCGTTGAAAAACCTCGTGCTGGCCGGGCGTGGCGATGACTGCATCGCCAGTTACATCGATGGTCGCTGCGTGATGCAGGACGGTCAGGTCAAGGGTATCGACTACCCCCCCATGCAACGCCAGGCCCAACGACAATTCGAAAAACTGATGCGCAGCCACAGCGACCGGGCCTTCGGCCAACCGGACTGGAAAAGCCTTTTCCAACCGGCCATTCCGTTCGCAGACGACTACAGCGCACAGGCGCCGCTGTGCGCCGTCGATCCCCTTCTTTAGAGAATTCTGCCCATGCAAAGCTTTGATTTCGGCCAACTGGGCCCGCGGGAAAAGTACAAGATCCTGATTGGCAGCGTGGTCCCGCGCCCCATTGCCCTGGTGACCACTGTCGACGGTGAAGGCCGCGTCAATGCCGCGCCCTTCAGCTTTTTCAATGCCCTGTCTGCCGATCCGCCGATTCTGGCGCTGGGCGTGGAAAACTACGACGACCAGAGCCCCAAGGACACCACGCGCAACATCCAGCTCAACCAGGAGTTCACCGTCAATATTGTCAGCGACGCGCTGGTGGAGGCCATGAACGTCTGTGCCGTGCCCTTCGCCCCCGGCTTCGATGAACTGACCGCTGCCGGCCTCACCGCGATCCCCGGCACCCGGGTCAAATGCCCGCGCATCGGTGAAGCGCCCGTGGCGCTGGAGTGTCGGCGAATGATGGCGCTGTCCATTGGCCAGTCGCGCGAGATCATTTTTGGCGAAGTGCTGATGGCCCATGTGCGCGACGAGTTGATCGACCCGAAAACCCTCTACATCGATCAACTGGGTCTCGACGCCATCGGCCGCATGGGTGGCCACGGCTATGCACGCACGCGGGACTACTTCGACCTGCCGACACGCTCGTTGCAGGCGTGGACAGAGGCGCCGGGAGGTGGCGAGCGGTTCTGGCCGGCAGGTAAATGATCGTTCCCACGCGCTGATCGTTCCCACGCTCCGCGTGGGAATGCCGCCTGGGACGCTCCGCGTTCCGCTTGTGGAAGTGACGCGGAGCGTCACGGGATGCGTTCCCACGCGGAGCGTGGGAACGAGCAGCGTGCGGGGGTCAGTGGAAATCGCGGCTGCGCACGCTGATGCCGTCTAGTAGCGGACTCAAGTCACTCAAGCGCCCGGCAATCAAATGCCGCACTTCGCCTTCCTTTTCCCAGCGCCCGTCGACCTTGAGCAACTGTGAGCCGACCAGCACCCGCCGTTGGCGCTCGGCCAGGTCGCGCCAGACCACCACATTGACGTTGCCGAATTCGTCTTCGAGGGTGACGAAGGTCACGCCGCTGGCGGTGCCCGGCCGCTGCCGGCCGGTCACCAGCCCGGCGACGCTGACCGGCCGCCCATGCTCGACTGCCAGCAATTCTTTCGAACTGCGGCAACGCCGGGCTTTCAACTCAGCGCGCAACAACGCCAGCGGATGCGGTCCTAGGGTGGTGCCGACGCTGGCGTAGTCCGCTCGCAGGTCCTCGCCGACGGTAGGCTTGGGCAGCACCACGGCGTCCTCTTGCTGACTGGGCAAACCGGCAAACAGACCCAACTGTTTCTGCACCCCCGCCACTTCCCAGCGCGCCCGGTGCCGATCACCGGCCAACCCTCGCAGCGCGCCGGCATCGGCCAGTTGTTCCCGGGCGCGAACATCGAGTCGCGCCCGCTCGCCAAGGTCGGCGATATCGGCAAAGGCGCCCTTGCATCGTGCCGCTTCGATGCGCCGGGCATCGTCCTCGCGAAACCCCTTGATCATCCGCAGGCCCAGGCGAATCGCCGGTTGTGCGCCGGCAATCGGCTCCAGGCTGCAATCCCAGTCGCTGGCCCGCACGTCCACCGGGCGAATCTGCAAATGATGACGGCGCGCGTCCTGCAGAATCTGGTCGGGGCTGTAGAAACCCATGGGCCAGCTATTGATCAGCGCACAGGCGAAGGCGGCCGGTTCGTGGCACTTCAGCCAGCAACTGGCATACGTCAGCAAGGCAAAACTGGCGGCGTGGGATTCGGGAAAACCGTAGCTGCCGAAGCCTTTGATCTGCTCGAAGATCTGCGCGGCAAACTCGGGGGTGTAGCCGTTTTTCTGCATGCCGGCGGCCAGTCGCTCCTTGTGCGGTTCGAGCCCGCCATGACGCTTCCACGCCGCCATGGACCGGCGTAACTGGTCGGCCTCGCCGGGACTGTAGTCGGCGGCGACGATGGCGATCTGCATCACCTGCTCCTGAAACAGCGGTACACCCAGGGTGCGCTTGAGCACCTCGCGCAATTCCTCGGAGGGATAGCTTTCGAGTTCTTCCTTGTTTCGGCGCCGCAGATAAGGGTGCACCATCCCGCCCTGAATGGGCCCCGGACGAACGATGGCCACCTCGATCACCAGGTCGTAGAACTTGCGCGGCTTGAGCCTGGGCAGCATCGACATCTGCGCCCGTGACTCGATCTGGAACACGCCGATGGTGTCGGCTCGGCCGATCATGTCGTAGGTTTGCGGGTCTTCGGCAGGCACCGTCGCCAGACTCAGGTCCAGGTTGCGATGGCGACGAAGCAAATCGAAACAGCGGCGAATCGCGCTGAGCATGCCCAACGCCAGAATGTCCACCTTGAGCAGCCCGACCGCGTCCAGATCGTCCTTGTCCCACTGAATGATGGTGCGCTCGGCCATGGCCGCGTTTTCCACCGGCACCAGGGTGTCCAAAGGCTGCTCGGAAATCACGAAACCGCCGGGGTGCTGGGACAGGTGCCGGGGGAAACCGATCAGTTGCCCGGTCAGGCTGAGCACCCGACGCAATACCGGGCTCTCGGGGTCGAAACCGCCCTCGAGCAAGCGCTCCACTGGCGGGGTCTCGTCGCTCCAGTGACCGCAGCAATCGGCCAGCGCGTTGACCTGATCCGGCGGCAACCCCAGCGCCTTGGCCACGTCGCGCACCGCGCCGGCGGCGTGGTAACTGCTGACCACTGCCGTCAGTGCGGCACGGCTGCGGCCATAGCGCTGGAATACATACTGCAAGACTTCCTCGCGCCGCTCGTGCTCGAAATCGACGTCGATGTCCGGCGGCTCGTTGCGCTCCTTGGAGAGAAAACGCTCGAACAGCATGTTCATTCGATCGGGATCGATTTCAGTGATCCCCAAGGCGAAGCACACCGCCGAGTTGGCCGCCGAGCCTCGCCCCTGACAGAGGATTTTCTCGCGCCGGGCGAAGGCGACAATGTCCTGGACCGTCAGGAAATAACTTTCATAACCCAGCTCGGCGATCAGTCCCAGTTCCTTGTCGATCAACCCGCGTACCTTCTCGCTCGCCCCTTCGGGCCAGCGCTCGCGAACACCGCGTTCGGTCAGGACCTTCAGCCAGGACGTGGCCGTGTGCCCCTCGGGCACCAGCTCGCGCGGGTATTGGTAACGCAACTGGCCGAGGTCGAAGGTACAGCGCCGGGCAATGACCAGCGTTTCATCGAGCAAGGCCGGCGGGTAGAGTTCGCGCAAGGCGTCGAGGCTGCGCAAATGCCGCTCGCCGTTGGGATGCAGGCGCAACCCGGCATCCGCCACCGGCAGGTGATGGCGGATCGCGGTCATGGTGTCCTGCAAGGCCCGTCGCCCCCGGACGTGCATGTGCACATCGCCGCTGGCTACCGCCGCAATATCCAGTTGCCGGGCCAGAGCCAGCAAATCGCTCAGGCGCCGGTGATCGTCCTGACCACGATGCAGCTGCACCGCCAGCCACAGGCGCCCGGCGAAAACCTGCTTGAGCCAGTGGCCCTGCGCGAGGTCATCCACCGCGTCCGGCACCCACAATGCCAGCAGCCCCGGCAACGGCTCGCTCAAATCATCGCGGCGTATTTCATACTGGCCTTTTTGCGTGCGGCGCCGGGCACGAGTGATCAGCCGGCACAGGGTCTGGTAGCCCTCGATGCTCTCCACCAACAGGACCAGTTTCGGACCGTTTTCCAGGCGTATCTCGCTGCCGATGATCAGCGGCAGCTCCACGGACTTCGCCGCCTGCCAGGCGCGGACGATGCCGGCCAGGGTGCACTCGTCGGTGATCGCCAGCGCCTGGTAGCCCTGTTTCTTCGCCCGTTGAAACAGCTCCAGGGCACTGGAAGCACCGCGCTGGAAACTGAAGTTCGACAGGCAGTGCAGTTCGGCATACCCGCCGCTCATGCAAACCAGCCCTGCAGCCACAGGGGACCGCCTTCGCCGACCGTACGATAAGCCCAGCCCTGTTGGCCGGCACGGGTTTCGATCAGGTAGTAGTCGCGGCGCACGTCATCGCCGTCCCACCAACCGGACTCGATGCGTTCCGGCCCCATGAGAATGCGGGTCGAGCCTTCGTGCACCGCCTGGGGCTCGGTGAGCAACCAGCCCGGTCGCTGCACGGAGGGCAATGACGCACAGGGCCGACTGTCGGCAGCAGCCTGCCATGCGCACTCGGGACGGTGATCGGCCTGAAAGCGCAGGCCATGCACCGCGTCGTCCCCCAGCCGTGCACGCAAGCGCTCGCGCAGTTGCTCCCAGGGCAGCGACTGCTGCGGGCGCTCGTCGAACAGTTCCCGATGCTGGGGCGTGAAGGCCGGCAAGTCTTCGGCGCGCAGGCGAAACCCGCGCACCGGTGCCTCGACCTGAACCTGCTCCAGCCGTCCCCGGGCCAGTTCGAACAGCATCGCCGGATCGCGCTCGGCGCTGAGCAGGCCGACCTTGACCAGCGTATCCGGCAGCCCCGCGTGCTCCAGGTGCAGGTCGAAGCGCTGCACGCCACTGTCCCGGCCACAGAGAAACGCCGACAAGTCGCTGGTCAGTCGACGCAACGGAAACAGCAAGGCCTGGTGGGACTGCACATCAAAGTTGAGTTCGATGCGCACATCGAAGCGATCCGGCGGCAGATAGAACGCCAGCGCCAGCCGTCGCGCCCCGAGCAAGGTGTCCAGGTGCTTGAGCACCTGCGCTTCGAAACGTCGGGCCAGACTGTGTCGGGGCAACGCCTGCACCTGGCTCAAGGTGCGCAACCCCATGCGCGACAACGCCGTGGCAACGCCGCTCTCCAGGCCGATCCGGTCGATGGGCAATTGCCCCAGGTGATGCTGCAAGGCTTGATCGTCGGGCACCACCAGGCCGTCATGAAGGTTGGCCAGCATCCGTGCCGCCACCGGGTTGGGCGCGGCGACAATGCGATGGCGAAAGCCCAGCTCGCCCAGTTCCTTGCGCAAGCGCGCCTCCAACTGCGGCCAGGCCCCGAACAGGCCCAGGCTGGACTCGATTTCGAACACCAGCGCCCGCGGGTAATGCACGCTGACCTGGGCACTGAATCGATAGGCCCAGGCAGCCAGAAATTGCTGCCAGTGTTCGATCTCGGCGATGTCGTACTCGGCGGTGGCAAAGCCCTTGCTCAAGGCCTGGGCGGCACTCATGGTCTGGCCGGGACGCAAACCCAGGGCCCGCGCCGGGCCGTTGACCGCCTGCAGGATCCGGCGCTGGGCCGGGCCGGTCAGCAGCGCCAACGGCTCATCGGGATCGGCGCGTTGACGCAGTACCGCGTCCAGCGCCATTTGCGGGAAGACAATGCAGACCCAGCGCATGGCAACCTCAATGCCCCACGGCGAAGGCAATCGGCGCCGACCGGGCCAGGCCGCCCCGGCACTTGAGGATTCGCAATTGCGCCGGTTTGGCATCGATGGCGATGCGCAGCGCTGCCGGCGACGGGTTGAGCGCTTCACCGAGCGAGCGATAGGCAAACGCCAGGGTCTGGCCGGTTTCCGCCGCCACCTGCAGGCGACGCAGGGCGCGATCGTCGGCCTTGTGCGGCCAGCACAGCACGGCACCGCAGCTGCCCGAACGCAGGCATTGTTCCGCCGCCCACAGTGCATCGCGCTCGCTGGCCTGGATGATCGACAATTGCCGCAGATCGACCCCGGCGCCCTGCCAGGCCTGGGGGTATGGCACATAAGGCGGCGCCACCAGCACGATGCGCTCGCCCGCCGCCGACAACCGCGCCAGCGTTGGCCACACCAGTTGCAACTCGCCCACGCCCTGCCCGGCCAGGAGGATTTCAGTCAGCGCAGCTTCCGGCCACCCGCCCGTGGGCAACGCCGCATCCAGCGCGGCATGCCCGGTAGGTTGTGGGCTGGCACTCGGTGGCGCCGGCCGGCCCTTCCAGACCTGGCCGCCATTGAGCAGCGTATCCAGCGCGACGACGGCGCCCATCAGCCTTGCCTCACCAGGCCGCAGAACACCCCTTCGATGGCCAGGTCCCGATCGGCTTCGACGATGATCGGCTGATAGGCCGGGTTGCGCGGCAGCAAACGGACCGTGTCGCCGACCCGCTCGAAACGCTTGATGGTGACTTCGCCATCGAGCCGCGCCACGACGATCTGGCCATTGACCGCCTCGGGGCTGCGGTGCACGCCCACTAGGTCGCCATCGAGAATGCCGTCCTCGATCATCGAGTCGCCGCGAACCCGCAGCATGTAGTCCGGCACCCGGGAAAATATCGCCGGGTCGAGCAGCAGGCGGTTATGGATTTCGGCATCGGCACCGATCGGCGCGCCGGCCGCCACCCGACCGAGCACCGGAATGTCCAGCAACTCGGGACGCGGCGGTTGGCCGAGCAGGCGAATGCCCCGGGCCTGATGCGGGTTGACCTCGATGAAACCGGCTTCGGTGAGCGCCAGCACATGCTTGCGCGCCACGCTGCGGGAGGCGAAACCGAACGCCTCGCTGATCTCGGCGAGGCTCGGGGATTGACCGTGCTCGGCGATGCGCTCGCGGATAAAGGTCAGGATGGCGGTACGGCGGGGAGTCAGGTTCGTCATGGAGTACATTTGTACTCTTTCGCTGTTTAACTGACAAGTACCACCTGTAGGAGCGAGCACGCTCCGGGCGGCGTTCCGACGATGGAGGTCAACGATAACGCTGGCTACCTGAATGCTCGCGGTGTCCAGGCGTTTCTCGCGAGCTTGCTCGCTCCTACAGGTCCCGCGAGGCCAGGAACCCTGCGATGTAATCGATGAACGCCAGCACTTTGGCCGTGGCCCGCCGATGGCTGGGGTACACCGCCAGAATGTGCGGACCGAAAGAATCCGGATCGATGTCGTAGTCGGCCATCAACCGCACCAGTCGCCCGTCGGCCATGTACGGCGCGGCACTCCACAAAGGCGTGTGCAGCAACCCTCTTCCGGCCAGGGCGTTGGCCAGCAGCAAATCGTAGTTGTCACTGCGCAGGCGTGGTGCCCGGGGCTGCGGCAGGCTCAGGCGCTGGCCGTCCTTTTCGACCCACCAGAATTCGCGACTGAGCAGCGGATGGGAATACAGCAGCCAATCATGCGCATCGAGGGTCTGTGGCGTGACGGGCACCGGCTTGCGCGCCAGGTACTGCGGGCTACCGCACAGCACCAGGCGATTGCTGCCGACGACACGGGCGATCAGCCCCGGCAAGTCGTCATGACCTTCGCGCAAGGCCAGGTCATAGCCGCTTTCCAGCAGGTTGACGAACGCGTCGCACAAGTCCACTTGCAGGTTGATTTGCGGGTATTGCTCAAGAAACCCGCCGCACACCTGATCGAGAAAAGCCTGCCCGTACGCCAAGGGTGCGGTGATTTTCAGGCTGCCGCGCAGGCCATGCTGCAATTGCTCGATTTCCTCGCCCGCCTCGTCCAGCCGCTGCAAGACCTGGCGCGCGGTTTCCAGATAGAGCCTTCCCGATTCCGTCAGAAGGATCCGCCGGGTACTGCGTTCGAACAAACGCGCCCCCAGCTCCGCCTCCAGGTGATTGACCGCTTTGGTCAGGGCCGACGGCGTTTTGCCCAATTGCTCGGCGGCACGACTGAAACTGCCCAGTTGCGCCGTGACTACGAACATTTTCAATGCACCCAACTTGTCCATTACTTTTTCCATTCAGGCAAAAACGTTTTTCATGAGCGAGGCGTTCTGCGGGTCGCGGCGAGCCACTATTCTGGCCATCAGACGCAATAACAAGGAAACATTCAATGAAAAGATTCATCCCGAATCTATTGATGGTCGCTGTGAGTTTTGCCTCGTTGGAAGCCATGGCGGCGACAGATCTTGTGTTGTTCAACGGCAAGATCTTCACCGCCGACCGTAGCCAACCCAAGGTGCAGGCACTGGCGATTCAGGACGGCAAGGTGTTGCAGGTCGGCAGCGATGTGCAAATCAAGGCCTTGATCGAACCTGGCACCCAGGTCATCGATCTGGGCGGCAAAACCTTGATGCCCGGCCTCATCGACAGCCATTCCCACGCGATTTTCGGCGGACTGGAAATGGTCGCCGCCAACATGGAAGACGAAGTGATCGGTCTTGATGAACTGGAAAAACGCCTGCGCGCCTGGCGGGACGATGGCAAGGCCAGGCATGGCGATGTATTGAGCGTGGCCGGCATGAGTTCGGCCTACTGGGCGCAGGCCGAAGCCCTGGGCAAGACATTCAACAGTGGCGAATGGGCCGATGTACCGGTGGTGTTCACCGGCAGCGACCACCATACGGCCTGGGCCAACGATGTGATGCTCAAGCGTGCCGGCATCGATACCGCATTGCTCAAGTCATTGCCCGCCGCCGAACTCGACACCATCGGCAAACGGGCCGATGGCAGCCCCAACGGGTTTCTGGTGGACGCCGGCTGGGACCGGGTCGCCTCGAAAATGCCGGCACCGGCGGCGGCCGACATGCTCAAGGCTGCGCAGGCCGCGGTGAGCTACAACAACAGCCTGGGCATTACCGCGTGGATGGACCCCGCCGCCAACGCCGCGCCGGGCGAACCGGTGTTTGCCCTCAAGCCCACGGAAAAAACCGTTGGCGTGTTGCCGGTGTACAAGGCGCTGGCCGAAAGCGGCGGCATGAGCGCCCATGTGGCCGCGCTGCTGGTGGCCAATCCGAAAAGCGTACCGGCCGACCTCGATACCCTGGACAAGGTTCGCCGGCAGTTTCAGGGCATCCCCAACCTGACCCTGCCCGGCATCAAGATTTTTGCCGATGGCGTGATCGAATACCCGGCACAGAGCGCCGCGATGATCGATCCCTACAGCAACTCGCATAAACAGGGTGAATTGCTGATCGATCCGAAGCATTTCGGCGAGCTGGTCAGTGCCATCGATCAACGGGGCTGGCTGGTGCATATCCATGCCATCGGTGACCGGGCCGTGCGTGAGTCCCTGAACGGGATCGAGCAGGCGCGCAAGGATCGCCAGAGCGGCGTGACCCACTCCGTCACCCACTTGCAGATGGTCAACCCGAAGGAGTTCGCCCGGTTCAAACCGCTCAACGTCATCGCCTCGATGCAATTGCTGTGGGCCAGCGCCGACGACTACACCACGGACATGATCAAGCCGTATGTCAGCGCCCAGGCGTTCCGTTATCAGTACCCGGCGCACTCGTTGCTCAAACAGGGCGCGACCATCGCCGGCGCCAGCGACTGGCCGGTGTCATCGCCCAACCCGTGGAACGCCATGGCCCAGGCCATGACGCGGGTCGGCCCGCTGGGGGTACTCAACGCCGATGAACGCCTGGACCGCGAAACCATGTTCTACGCCTACACCCTCAACGCCGCTCGCACCATTGGCCTGGACAAACAGATCGGCTCATTGAGCGCCGGCAAGCAAGCGGACTTCATCGTGGTCGACCGCGATGTGTTCACCGTCGACAACAAGGCCTTGCACGACACCCAAGTACTGCAGACCTGGTTCGCCGGTCGCCAGGTCTACGCACCCACCCTCTGAGAAAAACTTTCCTCCTTCTGCCCGACCTCGTGTCCCGTGCCCCGTGGCATGAGACACGAGGCACGGCGCAGCTTTGCCTGCGCTTTACCCAAAAAGCCTTGCCCATAACAACCACAATAGCGGGACGCTCCCTGATGAAAGCTTTCACCCTGTTCGCCCTCGGTTCCTTGAGTCTGTTGCCCTTGAGCAGCCAGGCGATTGCCTTGAACGATGATTTCTCGTTGCTGCTGGACGTGACCCTGGCCAGCGATTACCGCACCCGCGGGATCTCGCAGACCCAGAACGACCCGGCCGTGCAAGCCGGCGTGACCCTGGCCCATAGCAGTGGCCTGTATATAGGTGCATGGAGTTCCAATGTCGATTTCGGCGGTGGCCTGAAGACCCGGCAGGAAGTCGACTACTACGCAGGTTGGCTGTGGCAGGCCAGTGACGACGCCAGCCTCGACCTCGGTTACATCAGGTACGCCTACCCTAAAGAGAGCCAGTTCAACCAGGGCGAGGTCTACGGCATTCTCAGTCTCTATGGCATAAAGCTCGGGGCCTATTACTCCAACGATGCACCGGGTATCGATAGCAAGCAGAACTCGCTCTACAGCTATGTCGGCTACGAACACGAATTGCCCTTTGGCGTGGGGCTGAAACTGCGCTACGGCGAGATGGACTTCAAGGACCCGCGCCTGTATTCGCGCTCGGGAACGGCTGAGGACTCGTACCACGAATGGGAGGTCAAGCTGACCCATGAATTGGCCGGTGTCATGCTGGGCCTGGCCTATATCGACACCGACCTGTCTGAAAACCAGTGCGCGAGCAACTGGGGGTTTGACGACGTGTGCAGTGCCACGGTGGTGGCGAGCGTGAGCAAGTCGTTCTGATGTGCTCCCCCCTGTAGGAGCGAGCATGCTCGCGATGGACGTTTGGACAACGCGGGCATTCAGGCAGCCAGCGTTATCGTTGGCCACCATCGCGAGCGTGCTCGCTCCTACAGGTCAAGCAAGGCTCAAGAGATAGGCCCACGGATAAATCCCCCGCTCATGCCCGTCACTGAACACCAGTTGCACGCCATATCCTTGAGTGACGACCTCAACCACCCGAACGCGGGAGTCGACCATCGGCGTCATCCCGCGCAAACGAAACGCCCGGCATTGCGAACACGGGCATTGCCGACGCAGTTCGGCGTGGTCGAGCAACTGTTCGCGACCGTCCGGCCAACTCAGGCGCAACTGCCGTTGACTGCGCGAATTGCCCAACGCCAACGGGCTCATTGCAGTTGACTCAAGGCAATGCGCACAGCCTTGCGCACTTCCGGGTCGCCGTCGTCTTGCGCGGCCAGCAACGGCGCGACGGCATCGCGTTCATTCAATTCACCCAGGGCAAGGGCGGCTTCCTTGCGCAGGTTGCTGATGCGATGGCCGAGGGTTTCGATCAGCGGGTCAAGGGCCTGGGCGTAGCGCAAGCGGCCGAGGCTGCGGGTGGCGCGCAGGCGGACTTGCCAGTAATCGTCGCGCAAGGCGTCGATCAATGCCGGCCCGGCGTCGGTGTGTCCGACCTTGCCCAAGGTCGTGGCGGCTTCCTCGCGCACTTGCCAGGCCGGGTCCTGCAAGGCCTGGCGCAACGCCGGCAAGACCTGCGCATCGGTGGCCAGCCCCAGCGCCCCGGTGGCGGCGCGACGCACTTCGGTGTCGGGGTCATCACTGGCCAGGCGCGCCAGCGCCGGCAAGGCATCGAGTTGTTTAAGCCAACCCAGCACGCCGACCGCTTCGCGTCGCACGCCGGCATCCTCGTCAGCCAATGCCAGCAACGCCGCCGGGGCGGCCTCGGCGAAGCGCAACTCACGCAACGCGCGGAACGCGGCGATACGCACGGCGACCTCGGCATGCGCGGCCCACGGCACAATCACCTGCCCTGCCGCCTCGCCCTTGAGCAGGCTGAGGCTTTGAGCGGCCGCGGCCCGTACCGCAGCGCCGGGATCGGTCAGGGCCTGGCACAGCGCCTGCACCACCGGCTCATCCTCCCAGGCCTCAAGCAATCGCGCGGCTTCGGCGCGCACTTCCTCGGCCGGATCCCGGGTCAATCGGTCGACCAGCCACAGCAGGCCATCAGGTTCCTCAAGGTCGGCCAGCTCGATCAGCGCGATGCGGCGCACACCGGCATCTTCATCGGTCAGGCGCGGTTGCAGGGCAAGAATGTCTTCGTTATCGGTTACATCGAACAGTGAGGTCATAGGGCAAATCGCGGCAAGTGGTTTTCAGGGGGAAGTCCGAGCGGGTTCAGGCGGGGTAATTGCCGACCGTCCTGGTGACGCAGCAGATCAAGGCAGTGACGCTTCAAGCGGGAGAATTCGTGACTCGTCACCAGCTCGGTGGTGCGCGGTCGTGGAAAATCCAGGTGCAGGTCTTCAATGATCCGGCCGGGACGCGGACTCATGACCAACAGGCGATCGGCCAGGAACAAGGCTTCGTCGATGTCATGGGTGACGAACACCACTGTGGTGCGAATCCGCGTCCAGATGTCCAGCAGCAGTTCCTGCATGTTCAAGCGGGTCAAGGCATCGAGGGCGCCGAACGGCTCGTCCATCAATAACAGACGCGGACGGTTGACCAGCACCCGGGCGATTTCCACCCGCTGCTGCATGCCCCCGGACAATTGATCCGGCCAGTGCCCGGCGAATCCTTCAAGACCGACCAGGGCGAGGATGTCATCGGCGGCCTTGTGCCGTTCGGTTTTACCGACGCCACGCATTTTCAGGCCGAACGCGACGTTGTCGCGCACCGTGCGCCAAGGGAACAACGTGTGTTGCTGGAATACCATGCCCCGTTGAGGCGACGGCCCCGCCACCGATACACCATCGACCTTGAGGCTGCCGGTACGCGGTTGCAGGTGGCCGGCCAGCGCCCCGAGCAACGTGGACTTGCCGCAGCCGGACGGACCGAGAATGCACACGAACTGGCCCGGTTCGATCTGGCAGTCAAGCCCCTGCACGGCTTCGAAGGCCGCACTGCCCTCGCCCAGGCTGATCGACAACCCGTGGATGTCGATGCGACCGTCAGGATGTTGATAAACGCTCATCAGGCTTTACCTCCTGGTCGATGCCAGGGCGTGAACAACCCGCCCAGGCGTTTGATCAGCACACTGCTGCCCATTCCGAGTACGCCGATCAGCAACATGCCAACCACGATGTCGGGGTAGTTCTGGACCGTGTAGGACTCCCAGGTGTAGTAGCCGATGCCGTACTGGCCGGAGATCATTTCCGCGGTCACCAGGCAGAACCACGACGTGCCCATGCCGATGGCCAGGCCTGTGACGATGCTCGGTGCCGCCCCCGGCAGAATCACCTCCAGCAGGATTGCCCGGCGCCCTGCCCCGAGGCTTTTGGCCGATGCGACCAAGCGTGGATCGACACCTTCGATGCCATGCACGGTGTTGAGCAGGATCGGAAACAAGGCGCCGGTGAAGGTGATGTACACCATCGACAGTTCCGAGGACGGGAACATCAGGATCGCCAGCGGTATCCAGGCCACGGCCGGGATCGGACGCAGCACTTCCAGCGGTGGCAGAAGCCAGTCCTCGGCCCGTTTCGAGCGACCGATGGCCAGGCCCAAAGCGATGCCGATGATCAGCGCCACCAGGTATCCGCTGAACACCCGGCCAAGGCTGCTGCCCAGGTGCCGGGCGAGCTTGCCGGAGTCGCCGAGACCGAGCGCAGCTTCGATCACTGACAGGGGCGTCGGCACGTTGGCAAACGTCACCAGGCCCAGGTTCCACCGATGGCTGGCGGCCAGTTGCCAGAACAGCAGGCAGAGCAGTAGTGAGGCGGCTCGGGGGAGCCAGCGTTTGAGTGATCTGAACACGAAAAGTCCTCTGAACAGAGTCCCTTCCCCTGTAGGAGCGAGCACGCTCGCGATGGACGTCAACGATGACGCTGGGCGCCTGACACCCCGCGTCGCTCTCGGGTTCATCGCGAGCGTGCTCGCTCCTACAGGGATTGGGGCCGTAGTTAGCGGGTGGCCACGGCCTGGGTGGTGGCGTCGGTGAAGTCGAATACCTTGCCGCCCTGGGCCGTGGCGAATTGTTCGGCCTGGCCCTTGAGCAGGAAGGCGTTCAATTGCCCCTTCGCATCACTGGCAAACCAGGCCTGGTCGGCCAGCAACTTGATGCCGCTGTCGCTGGCCTGGGCATACACCGCGCGGATGCTCCTGCCTTCTTGTTTGAGGCTGGCCAGCGCGGTGAACGCCGCTTGCGCCGAGGCGTACTGACGGACTTTCGGCTCGCCGCGCACCCAGATTTCCGCCACGTGGGTGAAGTCGGTGATGGGCTTGCCGGTCGCGGCATCCACGGCTTTGAGCGGTGTTTGCTTGTAGTTTTCAAGCTGCGCGCTGTAGTCCAGGTTCGACGCCTTGAATGCGGCGCGAATGTACTGGTCGTCGATGAAGGTGTTCAGGTCCAGGCCACGATCAGCCTTTTTCAACAGCTTGAGGGTATCGATGGCCGTGCCGACGGCCTGGCGGTATTCCGGCTTCCAGCTCAAATCGCGGGTCTGTACGCCCAGTGGGCCATGGAACAGATAATTGACCTCGGCATCGACCCCGGTGACCTTGGCGATCAGTTCGCTGTACTTCTCGGGTTCGGCGGCGAGCAACTGGTTGGCTTCGATGCTGGCGCGCAGATAGGCGACGACAATTTCCGGGTATTTTTTCGCATACCCCTGATCGACCAGGGCACCGTGGAAGGTCGGTGCACCCGCCTGGGAACCGTCATAAATCTTGCGTGCGAAACCGCGACTCGGGAACAGCTCGGCGAACGGTACGAAATCGGCGTGGGCGTCGATCTTGCCTGCCTGCAACGCAGAGCCTGCGACTTCCGGCGGCTGGGCGATGATGTTCACATCCTTGAGCGGGTCCCAGCCCTGGGCTGCCACGGCGCGCAGCAGCATGCCGTGGGCGGTGGACGCGAACGGTACGGAAATGGTCTTGCCCTTGAGTTCAGCCAGCGACTGCACACCCGAGGCGCTCGGCACCACGATGCCATTGCCGCTGCCCTTGGTGCTGCCTGACAGCACACTGATAAACAGGCTGTGCTTACCGGCGGCTTCAAACGCTACACCGTTGAACGAGCCGGGGAAGTCGGCCATGGCGCCGAAGTCGAGCTTGCCGGCGACCATTTCGTTGGTCAGCGGTGCGCCACTGGTGAAGTTCTTCCATTGCACATCGTAGGTGGCGTTCTTGTATTGGCCATCGTGGGGCAGGTATTTGTCCAGCAGGCCCAGCTCGCGAATCAACAGGCCGCCTGCGGCGCAGTTGATCGTGGTGTCCTGGGTGCCGATGGCAATGCGGATGTTTTCGGCAGAGGCCGACAAGGTGAATGAAGCCAGTACCAGACCGGCGAGCGTTGCACGTAACATGAGTGTTTCCCCTCGAATCATTTATAGGATGTTCGTCTCCGCCACGATCAGGGCGTGGTGGGAAACGAGGGGTTGTTTGAAGCAGGCGTCCGGTGTTGCCGGATGGCTTTTTTGTTTTCTGTACTGGCCTCATCGCTGGCAAGTCGAATCGTCGCACCGCAGCTCCCACAGGTTTCGTGGGTGTACACAAATTTATGATCGACACAGACACTGTGGGAGCTGGCTTGCCAGCTATGGCGTCCTGCCAGTCAGCGCAACAGGTAGGGGATGTCCACTTTCACAGCCCCCGTCGGGCAGTCCTTTTCGCACGGCATGCAGTACCAGCATTCATCGAACGCCATGTAGGCCTTCTGTGTCGCCGGGTTGATGGCCAGCAGGTCCATCGGGCAGACATCGACGCACACGGTGCAGCCTTTTTCGGCGATGCATTTGTCCTCGTCCACGGTGACGGGTGCGTTGGAGCGGAAGAAGATTTCCTGGGCTTGATAGGCCATGGTTTGTCCCTTTTTCAGTAACGGCATTACGCCGCGTCGGCACCGACCCGCAAGCGGTCGTAGGCCTGCATTTCATCGGCGTCGAGCGGGATGATGTAAGGCTCGACGGCTTTCTTGAAACTGCTCATCCGGCCGTTTTCATCCTTTTTCAGGTGGCAATGGCAGAACCACTCGCTGTCATTGCGCTGCGGATGATCGACCCGATAGTGATAAAGCCCCCAGCGACTTTCGGCACGGAACAGCGATGCTCGAGCCGCCATTTCGGCACAGTCGCGGATCATGCTGACTTCCATGGCGCGCATCAGCTCGTGGGCGTTGTGGGCCTTGATCTGGTCGAGGTCGCGCTGGATATCGCCGAAGCGTTGCAGGCCGATCTGCATCTTCTTCGTCACTTTCGGCGGTTGCAGGTAGTCGTTGACGAAGCGCCGCAGCTTGTATTCGACCTGGGCCGGAGGCAGCCCGTGCGCGCGGTCCAGTGGCGCATAGACCCGCTGTTTTTCAACCTCGATCTGCGCGGCGTCCAGCACTGAAAACGTCCGGTCCGCGACAAAGTCCGCCGCATTAGTCCCGGCAAACCAGCCGTAGGTAAACGCACCGAGCATGTAGTTGTGCGGCACGGCAGCCATGTCACCGGCCGAGTACAACCCCTTGACTGACGTCTCGGCCTTCTCGTTGACCCAGACCCCGGACGCCGAGTGCCCGCTGCAAAAACCGATCTCGGAGATGTGCATTTCGACCATCTGCGTGCGGTAATCGGTGCCGCGATTGGCGTGGAACTGGCCGCGACTCGGGCGTTCGTTGCTGTGCAGGATCTCTTCAATGTTCTGGATGGTTTCCTCGGCCAGGTGATCGAGCTTGAGGAACACCGGGCCATTGCCGCTTTCCAGCTCCTGATGAAACTCCCACATCATCTGGCCGCTCCAGTAGTCGCACTCGATGAAGCGTTCGCCCTTGTTGTTGGCGGTGTAGCCACCCAGGGGGCCGGTGACATAGGCGCAGGCCGGGCCGTTGTAGTCCTTGATCAACGGGTTGATCTGGAAGCATTCCAGGTTCGCCAGTTCGGCCCCCGCGTGGTAGGCCATGGAGTAGCCGTCGCCGGCATTGGTGGGGTTTTCGTAGGTGCCCATCAGGTAGCCCGAGGACGGCAAGCCCAGGCGCCCGGCCGCACCACAGGCGAGGATCACCGCCTTGGCCTTGATCACATGGAAATCGGCCGTGCGGCAATCGAAACCCATCACGCCGTTGACCGCGCCCTCTTCATCCTTCAGCAATCGGGTACATACCAGCCGATTGGTGATGCTCACCCGCGCGCGCTTGAGCTGCCGGTACAGGACTTTCTTGATGTCGTGCCCTTCCGGCATGGGCAACACATAGGCGCCCATGTGGTGGACCTTTTTCACCGCGTAGTCGCCGGTTTCGTCCTTCTCGAACTTCACGCCCCAGCGGTCCAGTTGCTCGATCGTTTCGAAACTGTGGGTGGCGTAGGCATACACCGCGGCCTGATTGACGATGCCGTCGTTGGCGATGGTGATTTCCTTGGTGTACTGCTCCGGTGTCGAGTGCCCCGGAATGATGGCGTTGTTCAGCCCGTCCATGCCCATGCTGATCGCACCGCTGCGCTTGACGTTGGCTTTGTCGATCAACAACACCCGCAGATCGCGGTTGCGTTCCTTGGCCTTGATTGCCGCCATGGGGCCGGCCGTACCGCCACCGATCACGACGATGTCATATTCCTGCTCAATCGTATTGCGCGTCATGCCTGCTCCCCTTTTTGCCGGTCGATTCGCAGGCGGTACTGGAACGCGTCGCCACGGTAGTACAGGTGTTCGAAGTCCAGTGGATGGCCGTCCGCATCGTGGGTCAGGCGTTCGATGCGCATGATCGGCGAGCCGGGCTCAACGTTCAGCGCCTGGGTCAGGTCGCTGTCGGCGAGCACGGCGTCGATGGCCAGGTCGGCGTGACCAAGGGACAGACCGCAGTCGTTTTCCAGAATCAGGAAAATATCGCGCGTCACCAGGTCGGCTTTTTCCAGGCGCTCGCCAATGGCTTTGGGCAGATACGTGATTTCCAGGGAAATCGGCTCGCGGTTGATCAGGCGCACCCGTTTGATCTGCGCGACGGTCTCGCCTTCCGCGACCTGCAATCGCTCGGCGACCAGTTTGTCGGCAGCAATGAACTTGAAGCTGCGCAAGCGGTTGATCACTTCGTAGCCGCGGCCGGTCATGGACTCGGCAAGGCCTTGCAGGGTGCTGACGTTCTGGAAGGTTTTCGGCTTGGCCACAAAAGTACCCTTGCCATGGATCTTGAAGATCAGCCCTTCCTTTTGCAGATCGCCGAGGGCCTGACGCACCGTAATGCGGCTGACCTTGAACAGCGCGCCAAGCTCGCTTTCCGACGGCATCTGGCTGTCTTGCGGGTATTGGCCGTCGAGAATGCGCGAACGCAAAAGGTCGCGAAGTTGGGTATGCAGCGGGATACTGCTATGGGAAAGAGGGCTTAAGGTTAGAACGTTATCGGTCATCGCAGATCACTTGTTATAACGAGTTATGACGTGATCTTAGAGAGGCCGTGCTCAGGTTGAGAAATACTGTTTACGCATAAGGTTAGATTCGCTGTAGGAGCGAGCGGTGCGGCGATCCGACTTGCCCGCGAACAGGCCTGACGTCGTGCGGCGCCATTGAGTACGCCTTCGCCGGCAAGCCTGGCTCCTACGGAGGGATTGCTTGTAACTCAGTCGATGCGCAGGGCGCGCAAGTCCAGGCGGCCATCCTTGAGCGGCGGGCACCAGTAGTAGCCGCCGGTGAGCGGTCGGCTGATGCGGTACAGGCCGTCGGTGATGCCGTCCTCCAGACCGCTCATACGGCGCAACTGGGCTTCGAAGGCATCGAGGGAGAAGCCGAAGGCCAGGAACATCAGGCCGGCGCGGTCGCCTTCGATCCAGGGCATCGAACGACGGACCACGAACGCTTCGGGCGCGAAGCTTTCCTGGGCGGTACGCTTGACGTGGGCGCTGATCGGCGCGTCATCGAGTTCTTCGTTGTCGCTCAAGCGACGCCCCATGATGTCGTCCGTTTCGTGAGACGCCATTGCATGGAAACGCTTGAGGTCATGCTGCCATTGCTGGATGGCGGCAAAGCTGCCGCCCACCGTGCCTTCAGCGCCTTGCGACACTAAAGCGGCGGCCGCCGCGGCTTCGTCCTGAGGGTTCTCGGTGCCGTCCTCATAGCCGGTCAGGTCATGCCCGTCGCGATGGCGGAAACCTTCGGTGACCTGCACCAGACGCAAGGCCGGTGCCAACGCGGCTACAAATTCATTGCTGCGATTGAGCAATTCTCCACGATCGGTGCCATGCAACCAGCACCACAGCGCATGTTGCGTCGACGGGTTGTCCACCCCCACACCGGTCATTGCCGGGAACACCCGCAGCCCTTCGATGTGGGCATCGAGCGCCTTGACCAGGGATTCACCGAAGCCAACCACCGCGGACTTGCCATCCACCCTCTGTACCAAGCGGTCGAGCGCAGCCGGCAGTTCAGCGGCGGACTCGAGGACGAAGAACATATGACGGGCGTGAGGCGGAACAGGGGTGGCAAGAATGCCTGGCTGGTTGTGACTCATGGGAACTCCTTGGCAAATAACCCGAGTTTAACCGCAGCACAGGCCGTTGTGTGGACTGGGGTCAAAAGTCGGGTTTCAACAACCGTGCAAAGCCGTCTACGCTTGAGGCACAAGATCCAGAACCACAACCCCTCTACCCTGCCCATTAGCGCTCGCCCCCTGCTGCACTGTAGGAGCGAGCATGCTCGCGAAGGTAGCTCAGACACCGCGGGCATCCAGACAGCCCGCGTCATCGTTCACGACCATCGCGAGCCTGCTCGCTCCTACAGGTTCGTGGCAGGCATCTCACATGAGGTAACGACATGAGCACAGCAGATTTCCTTGGCAACCTGTTTCCCGAGGCTGGCAGCATTCCTGAGCAGTACCGCCTCGACGGCCGCATGGAACAACGCGAATACCTGGTCGATGGGGTCCTGAAAACCTGGCCGGGCGCCCTTGCCACCGTGCGCAGCCCGGTGTATTTGCGCGGCGCCAATGGCGACGAACAAGTCATCCTCGGCAGCACACCGCTGCTCGATGCCGACACCGCGCTCACGGCCCTGGACGCGGCCGTGCGTGCCTATGATCGTGGCCAGGGCTTGTGGCCGACCATGCGCGTGGCCGAACGCATCCAGCACGTCGAGACCTTCCTGGCGCATATGCGCGAACAACGCGAGGCGGTGGTCAAGTTGCTGATGTGGGAAATCGGCAAGAACCTCAAGGACTCGGAGAAAGAGTTCGACCGCACCTGCGATTACATCGTCGACACCATCAATGCCCTGAAGGAGCTGGACCGTCGCTCCAGCCGTTTCGAACTGGAACAGGACACCCTTGGCCAGATCCGCCGCGTTCCGTTGGGCGTGGCGTTGTGCATGGGGCCCTACAACTACCCCTTGAACGAAACCTTCACCACATTGATCCCGGCACTGATCATGGGCAATACCGTGGTGTTCAAACCGGCCAAACTGGGTGTGCTGTTGATTCGCCCGTTGCTGGAGGCCTTCCGCGACAGTTTCCCCGCCGGGGTGATCAATGTGATCTACGGCAGCGGTCGCGAGACCGTCAGCGCACTGATGGCCAGCGGCAAGATCGACATTTTTGCGTTCATCGGCACCAACAAGGCGGCCAGTGACTTGAAGAAGCTGCATCCGCGCCCTCATCGCCTGCGCGCGGCGCTGGGCCTGGATGCGAAGAACCCCGGCATCGTCCTGCCGCAGGTGGATCTGGACAACGCGGTGAACGAAGCGATCACCGGCTCCCTGTCGTTCAACGGCCAGCGCTGCACCGCACTGAAAATCCTGTTTGTCCATGAAGACGTGGTCGACGCCTTCATCGAGAAATTCAACGCCAAACTGGCCACGCTCAAACCCGGCATGCCGTGGGAAAGCGGCGTGGCACTGACGCCTCTGCCGGAATCGGGCAAGGTCGATTATCTGCACGCACTGGTGGCCGATGCAGTCGGCAAAGGCGCGCAGGTAGTGAACCCCCACGGTGGCGAAGAACGTGCCTCGTTCTTTTTCCCGGCGGTGCTGTACCCGGTAACACCGCAGATGCGCGTCTATCAGGAGGAACAGTTCGGCCCGGTGGTGCCGATCGTGCCGTATCGCCACCTGGACACGGTGATTGATTACGTCCTGGAATCGGACTTTGGCCAGCAACTGAGCATCTTCGGCAGCAATCCGGTAGCAGTCGGTCGGCTGGTGGACACCTTCGCCAATCAGGTCGGACGCATCAACCTCAACGCCCAGTGTCAGCGCGGACCGGATACCTACCCGTTCAATGGTCGCAAGAACTCCGCCGAAGGCACCTTGTCGGTGCATGACGCCTTGCGGGTGTTTTCGATCCGTACCTTGGTGGCGACCAAATTCCAGGAAACCAACAAGGACCTTGTCAGCGAAATCATCAGCGGACGCAGTTCGAGTTTCCTGACCACTGATTACATCTTTTGAGGAGTAGAGACCTGAGCAAAACCACAGCCCATCGACTGCCGCCACTGCTGCGCCGGTTACTGCGCCCGCTGCTGGATCCGTACCAGCGCTATCGGCATGCCAGAATGATTCACGCGGTGCGCGTATCCCTGGGGTTGCTGGCAACCATCCTGCTGACAACCGGCATTCACTTGCCCCACGGCGAGTGGGCCTCGGTGACGATGCTGGTGGTGATCGGTGGTTTGCAACATCACGGCAATATCGGCAAAAAAGCCGCGGAGCGGGCCATCGGCACCCTGATCGGCGCCGGTGTCGGCCTGTTGCTGGTGGTGCAGCAAGCGTGGCTCGGCTTGCCGTGGCTGACCTATTTCGCCATGGCAGTGGTCTGCGGCTTTTTCTCGTACCACGCCATCGGCAAGGGGGGCTACACCGCCTTACTGTCGGCCATTACCGTCTTCATCGTTGCCGGACATGGCGACAACCCTGTCACCGACGGTTTGTGGCGCGGGGTGGACATCTTGATCGGCATCGCCCTGGCCCTGGCTTTTTCCTTCGCCCTGCCGCTCTATGCGGTGTACTCCTGGCGCTACAACCTGGCCGACGCCTTGCGCGACTGCGCGACCATTTACGCTCGCATCATCAAGGGTGAATCCGTCACGGCGGATGAACACCTCAAGCTCATGGGCCGCCTGAATGCGGTGATGGTGCAACTGCGCTCGTTGATGCCTTCGGTGTCCAAGGAAGTGCGGATTTCCATGACCGAACTCGATGCCATTCAACGTCACCTGCGCATGTGTGTCAGCACCCTGGAGATTCTCGGCAATACCCGGCCGGATGCCAATGATCCCGAGGCCATGGCTCAACTGCAATCGGCCATGAAAGCCGAGCATCGGTTGATTCATGTGCAGTTGATCGCTATGGCCCGGGCGTTGAAGACGGGGGAATCCCGCCGACTCAGTCGCCCTGTCGAGCTGCCGTTGGACACGGGCCTGGACACAACAGTCCATAACCCGCTGGACGGTTATCGCTTACTGGTTCGGCAGTTGGCCGCCAACATCGGCGAGATGCGCCAGCGTCTGGCCGACACGGCGCCGCGCTGGAACATCTGACAGCTGCTTACTGGGTCGCTGTACGCCGCAGCTTCAGGCTCCAGCCCTGTTGCATGCCGGCGGCGGCCAGGAGAATCGCGGCAACACCGATCCATTGCAGCGGCTCCAGGCGATGACCAAAGGCAAACCAATCGACAAAAATGGCCGCAATCGGATAGATGAACGACAGTGCACCGGTCAACGCCGTCGGCAGTTTCTGAATCGCACCGTACAACAGTACGTACATCACGCCAGTGTGAACGAATCCCAGCGTCACCAGACTGGCCCAGGCGCTTGGAGCCTGCGGCAGCGTCGAGAAGTGCGCGAACGGTGCGAGCAACAGGACACCCGTGCTGACCTGAATCAATGCGATCAGGTGCGGCGGTGTGCCGGTCAGGCGCTTGATGACCAACGCGGCAATCGCATAAAGGAACGCAGCGCCCAGCGCCAGCACAATGCCGATCAGGTATTGGTCGCCACTCTCGCCCTGCCCGCCATGGGCACTGACAATCGCCAGCATTCCGAGAAATGAAACACCCAGCCAGGACAGCTTCTGCAGGGTAATTTTCTCGTTGAGAAACACCGCGGCCAGCCCCACCAACATGAACGGCTGAACGTTGTAAACGGCGGTGCCGATGGCAATCGAAGCGCGGGAATAGGAGGCGAACAACAGCACCCAGTTGCCCACGATCGCCACGCCGCTGAACACCGCCAAGAGGAACGTGGTGCGAGTCAGAATGCCGGGGCGCAGGAAACCGAATGCTGCGCAAATCAGCAGCAGCGCGCCGGCGCCGAACAGGCAGCGCCAGAACACCACATCCAGCACGGGTTGCCCCGACACCAGCACGAACCAGCCGATGGTCCCGGAGATCAGCATGGCGGCGGTCATTTCGAACGAGCCACGGCGTATTGTTTTGTCCATCTTCAGACTCCTCTGTTGATGGGCAAAGTATGCCAATCCGCCCGAACTCATCTCCATAGCAAAAAGCAGGCTAAACTCGCACCCTGCCTTTTTTATGAAGGCAATTTTCAATAACTGCCTAATTGAGGTTCTTCGCCATGACCGATGACATCGACCAGGTGCTGATCACGGCATTGATGGAAGACTCGCGCCGTTCGCTCAAGGCGCTGGCGCAAATCAGCGGCCTGTCTTCACCCAGCGTTGCAGAGCGCCTGCGTCGGCTTGAAGAACGTGGCGTGCTCAAGGGCTATACCGTTGAAATCGACCCGAAATCCTTCGGCTATCAACTCCAGGCCATCGTGCGCATTCGCCCGTTGCCAGGCCAGTTGCAGGAAGTGGAACGGCAAATCATGGCCATTGCCGAGTTCACCGAGTGCGACAAGGTAACCGGCGACGACTGCTTCATCGCACGCCTGCACGTACGCTCCATGGAGCAACTGGACACCCTGCTCGACCGCCTCAACACCCATGCCGAAACCAATACCGCGATCGTCAAGAAAACGCCGGTAAAACGACGATTGCCGCCAATGGCCTGATTTTTTTTGCCAGATCACAGGCATTAAAAAACCCGCCGAAGCGGGTTTTTTATTCACCGATGATGATCAGTCATCGCGGCCCATGATGCCGAACAGCTGCAACAGGCTGACGAACAGGTTGTAGATCGATACATACAGGCTGATGGTCGCCATGATGTAGTTGCGCTCGCCACCATGAATGATCGCACTGGTCTGGAACAGAATGCAGACCGAGGAGAACAGCACAAAACCTGCGCTGATCGCCAGTTGCAGGCCGCTGATCTGGAAGAAGAAGCTGGCCAGCGTCGCGCCGAGCAGGACAAAGAAGCCTGCGGTGATGAAACCGCCGAGAAAGCTCATGTCCTTGCGCGAGATCAGCACGTAGGCCGACAGACCACCGAACACCAGCGCAGTCATCGCAAAGGCCGAGCTGACCACTTCAGCACCGCCCTGCATGCCCAGGTAGCGATTGAGGATCGGGCCGAGCAGGAATCCCATGAAACCGGTCAGGGCAAATGCCGATACCAGGCCCCAGGCCGAATCACGGAGTTTGTTGGTAAGGAAGAAAAGGCCGTAGAAGCCGATCAGCACTACGAAAACGTTAGGGTAGCCGACCCGCATCTGCTGGGCGACATAGGCCATCACACCGCTGAAGGCAAGCGTCAGAGCCAGCAAGCCGTAAGTGTTGCGCAGGACGCGGCTAACCTCTAGCTGCTCAGCCTGCACGCTGTTGTTCACTGCGTAATCCTGTTCGCGCATGGCGACACTCCTGTTGGTTTGAAACGTTCAGTCGCAAAGATCATAACAGACGCTCTGTAACAAGCGATGCAGAGAGTTTGACAGTGTGTTTCATTCAGGTATTATGGCGCCCGCAACAGCAACGGAGGTGTGGCCGAGTGGTTTAAGGCAACGGTCTTGAAAACCGTCGACTGTAACAGGTCCATGAGTTCGAATCCCATCGCCTCCGCCATCTTCATACGACAAAGCCCTGATTATTCAGGGTTTTGTCGTTTCTGGGGTTTGCCGACTGGACTGAACCCCGACGCCATCGTTTCCGCATTTTTTTGGCCATTTCCGCAACCCACCCCGTAAAAGCATGGTAAGTCATCTCTGAATCGCCAGACCTCCGATGTCCTGCCGGCGGCTTGGAGCTCGCTGAATTCTGCATGGAAGACTCACGATGACAAATACAGATCTGCTCCCTTCCCTGCTGTTCAAGCTCAACGAAAACCAAATCGCTCTTGAAGCTACCATCCTGGAGCCCACTGATATCGAAGCCGCTCGCGCGGGTGAGCAAGGCCGCGGCTTTGCCGTTGTAGCTGATGAAGGCGGGGCCTTGGCTCATCGGACTCAGGAGTCGACGCAAGAAATTTAACTGATGATGATCGGCATCATGTCGGGATCGGACAAGTCTGTGCTATCGATGCAGCAAAGCAGTGCCGAAGCCAAGCACTTCAAGAAGCGGGGCAATCCGCTGAATCAAATTTTTTGTAGGCATTTGCGCTCGAAGTTGGCGTGGAACCTAACTGCATTCTTGCCGGCATTCTTGGCCTCGTACATCGCAACGTCAGCCAGCCGCACCAGTTCTTTCGGAGTGTCTCCGTGATCCGGGTAGATACTTATCCCGATACTCGGCGTAACCGAGACCCGATGCCCGTCGACCACAATGGGTTCGCCCACCGATGCCAGCAACTTTTGGGCAATCGGCTCGACATGCGCAATCTCATGAACTTCTTCCAGCACCATGGCAAATTCATCACCACCCAGGCGGGCCACGGTATCGACCTCCCTCAGGGAGCCTTTTAACCGCGCCGCGACCGTGATCAACGTGCTGTCCCCTACCCCGTGCCCCAACTGGTCGTTGATCTGCTTGAAGTGATCGAGATCGAGAAACAGGATCGCCACTTTGGAGCCTGTACGATGGGCGCGGGCGATGGCTTGGGTCAGCCGCTCAACGTACAGCAGACGATTGGGTAAATCGGTCAATGGGTCGTGGGTCGCCAGGTACCCCTGGAACTCCAATTCCGCATGCTGCTTGGTGATATCGCTGCAAACGGCCGCATAGTTCAAATCCGACTCGTTCAAACCAGGGATGGCGGCAATGGACAGTGACTCCAGATACAGATCTCCGCTCTTCTTGCGGTTCCATATATTCCCTTCCCAATAGCCCAGCTCCCGGATAGAACGCCACATCTCGGTGTAGAAATCGACGGGATGCCGACCGGAACTCAACAAGCTGGGATTCTTACCCAACACCTCTGCCTCGGTGTACCCCGTCATCCTGGTGAAGGCCGGGTTGACCTGGGTGATTTCCCCGGATCGATTGGTGATGATTACACCGTCCCTAGCGGTGCTGAACACCTGATCCACCAGCCATAGATGTTCGCGGGATTTTTGCTCTGCGGTGTCACGCTGTCGTCTCCAGCGCAACGATACGACCAGGCCGCCAACGAATCCAAAGCCACCCAGCAACAGCAATGTCCCGGCGATCCACAGAACCCTGTCGAAAATTACGCCGCTCAAGTCAGCGAACTTCGCCGCCTGGTGGACATTTGTCTCGATGTCTTCTGCGATTAGGCGGTCCAGTTGATCGAAGAAAGGCTTTTTTTCCTCATGCCAACTCCTCATCGCTTCGTAGCCATCCGATTTGAGCCGCCGATGGCTCTCCCTAATGACTGTCGCGGCGAAATGCAATTGCTCATTGAGTTGGTCCGCGAGGCGCTTCTCCTTATGGCTACTAACACCCCCGGAATAATAAAGCTGCCATTCACTGGCGATGCTGCTCAAATCTGCGTTTATTTCTCTGATGAATCCATCGGCATCGATGGGGTCGCAAGCGAGAATTCGCCACTGCAAACGACGGATATCGGTTTGCGCCGCCCGAATATTGGACAGATGCCCTATCGGCGCCGCACTGCCGTAATACATACCCCGAATATAACCATCCAGCTGCCTGACCGTTAACAGCCCCGCCACGATAAGCGCCGATGCCAAAACAAAGCAGAAAGTGATAACGACATACACTCTTGTATTGGTTTTCCGGGTTAAATCGGTACGCATTACAACACTCCAAAAAAGGACTTACATTTTTCTACTATTGACGCGGCACCCACTTAAATTAAGTGGACACCATGGCCTTCGGCGGTGGCATCGGGAAAACGTGTTGGCCGGACGGATGCGGCATGACAATAGATTTGAGTGATTCACACGCGGCCAGAGGCCTGCAGATTTTCGCTGGATTACGCGCGCTTGCAGGGGCGGTACAGGACGCCACTCATAATGGTGAGCATTGATTCGGATAGAAAACTGATAAGCACCATTTCACACCCGCCTTAAAGGGCTGAAGTTTCTTCTCCTGCCACTGCAAACTTACGCTGTGGTTCTAAATTGGCCGGGCCAAGAGATCTTGAGCGTTGCTGGCGAAAGATTTCAGGTGCGCATCCCTGCGCCACTCTTAATACGATTTTTTAGTTCGTAGCTTTTCTTTTTTGTGTTATCGCACCCCACAGAACTCCACTGGTTAGTGCGAACGACGGAGCCCGAACCCTCTAAAACCAGAACTCGGTCTGCCCCCCCGAAAAAGGCTCATGTGAATACGGTATAGGAATATCCAGGCAGGTATTCCTGAAAACGACGCAGGGTTTTCCCTATAAAAAAGAAGCCCCTTTTATTGAAAGTGATTATCAAAGAAAATACGCGCCGCCATTGAAAGGGTGCACCGGTACAGGTGAAAACCACCACATCGTGCGATGAGCAAATACGAGTCGAAATTGGCAGCGACCTTGTCCTCCCTTATACAGCTCAAAACAATCCGCCCAAGGTCGCCGGTCACCGCATGACTGCACCAATGCTTCGTCTGAGGATCGACGATGCGCGAAAGGTTGCAGCAGTGAAGGCGCAGGAAAACGAAGATGCGAAGCTCGCTGCCTCTCTAGCCCCCCGCGCGAGCCTTTCCTAAAGCTTTTCGGCGTGCTTTGCCACGTAGGTTGCGTAATCGTAAAACACCCAGAAATCTTGCTCTGTCACGCTGGTTGACCCCTCAAGGTTCTCGAGGCAACGTTTCAGCGCATGTTCGATCAAGCCGTTTCTCATGACGACCCGCGTCACTTCATCACCTTCTTTCAAGCGAATTGCAGCCTCAAGCTGATGAACTGCAGCAATTTTCTCTCGCAGAATCTGCCTGGCCAATGCATCGCGCTCGATGATCTTGTCCCATAGGTGATCTACCAATTGTGCTGGCACTTTCGACCTCCCGAACCTGATGCTTGTCAGGCACTGCTTTTGGCTACCTGAAGGGGTCAATATCCATCTTCAGCGTAGACCAGGCGGATAAATTATGACTGCTCTGTCGAACCCGTTCGACAGACTTCATCTGGCCGTTGCTGCTATCAAGCGATGGGCAGAAATTGGCGTTTTCTGCCTATCACGAATGATCAGGCTCGGTTTGCTTCAGGTGAGGCCGCTACCGACCAACTCGCCGTTATTTGGTGGTGCTGAATAAGCTAAAATCCGACAATTTCGTTTCCGCAGGTAAACTTCCACCCCTTGATTTCAGGGGTCTCCAAAGCAATCATCGATTGCTCACTTGCGGAACAAATTCTTTATTAACTAATTGAAATATAAGAATTAATCATCGAACTTGAAAAACGTCGACTGTAGCAGGCCCACGAGTTCGAATCCCATCGCCTCTGCCATCTACATATGACAAAGCCCTGATTATTCAGGGCTTTGTCGTTTCTACCGCATCAAAAATTTTGCCAGCCCATACTTCAGCCCATACCTTGGTAAGCGGCCACTGGCTGCCACTCCCCATCCAATGCCCTCACACAGGAACCCGACCCGGTCATTTCAACGAGTCATACGCGACCAACGTCTTCGGCTCCAGATACGCGCTCATCCCCCATCTGCCCATTTCGCGCCCAAGGCCGGAATGCTTGAACCCACCGAAAGGGGCTCGCGGTTCGTGGGCCAGGGTGTTGATGAGCACGCGTCCCGAATCAATCTGACGGGCGATGTTCATACAGCGCTCGGAACTTTTTCCCAGCACCAGAGCGCTCAGCCCGTAGTCCGTATCGTTGGCAATGCTGATTGCATCAGCATCATCTTCATAGGGGATGATCGTCAGCACGGGGCCGAAGATTTCTTCACGCGCGATGCGCATCCGGTTATTGGCATCCGTGAAGATCGTCGGCTTCACGAACCATCCGGCGTGCAAGCCTTCCGGGCGACCTTCGCCACCGGCCAGCAACCTCGCGCCTTCTTCCTGGCCGATACGGATGTAGCGCTGCACCCGTTCCCATTGTTTCTGGCTCACCATCGGGCCGATGTCGGTGTCTGCGTTGCGCGGGTCGCCCGATCGAATCTGTGAGACGCCCTCCTTCGCAATCCGCTCGAACTCTGCCAGCCGGCTGCGCGGCACAAGGATGCGGGTGCCCGCGATGCAAGCCTGGCCACTGTTGAGAAATCCGGCTTGCAGTACCAACGGCATGACCGCCTGGAAATCCGCGTCGTCCAGCACCACGGTGGGCGACTTGCCGCCGAGTTCGAGCGTCACGCGCTTCATGGTGTCAGCACCGCTTCTTACCAGATGCTGGCCGACAGCGGACGAACCCGTGAACGAGATTTTGGCAACGTCAGGATGTCGGGCGATTTCCTCGCCTACCACATCGCCCCGTCCGTTGACGATATTGAATACACCCGGTGGCAGCCCTGCTTCGTGCAACGCACTGACCACGACCTGCGTCTGCAATGCACTCATCTCGCTTGGCTTGATGACGGCGGTGCAGCCTGCCGCCAGCGCGGTGGCCAACTTGTTACAAATGAAGCCCGCATTGCTGTTCCAGGGCGTGATCAGGCCGGTCACGCCCACGGGCGTCAGAATGACCCTGGCCATGCCGACCTGTTCCTCGAAATCGAACGCCTGCAGTGCTTCGATTGCTTGCGCAATCACATCCGCCGGATAGGTCGCCATCCAGCGCCCGCGGACCGCAGGTGCGCCGTACTCCACGAGGATGGCTTCCAGCAGTTCTTCCTCCCTTGCCGCCACGGCCCGGTGCATGCGTTGCAGTGCCGCAATGCGCTCCTCCCGGCGGGTACGAGCCCAGGCTGGAAACGCTGCCTTGGCGGCTGCAATGGCACGCCGCGCGTCCAGTGCGTCGCCGAGCCGAACCTGACCGATGACCTCCTCAGTGCTCGGGTTATGGAGGTCAAACCATTCCTGACCGTGTGGAATGACGAACTCGCCGTTGATGTAGATCTGTTCAATGCGTTGCATGGCGACTCCTCGCTCAAAATGACTCGCCTGAATCGAGCCTCTGTGATGCGAAGTCTAAGAAGGGTTGATTATTCCGATAAGCTATCCTTTAGCTTATGAAGAATCCTTATTTTCAGGACAATCCATGCACAGAACAGGAATGACCGAGCTGGAAGTGGTGCTGGCCGTTGCTCGCCGCAGCAGTTTTCGTGGCGCAGCACAGGAGTTGGGCATGTCCACCACTGCCGTGAGCAGCGCGGTGGCCGGCCTGGAAGCGCGCCTGAAGGTGCGTCTGTTCAATCGTTCCACGCGCAGCGTTGCCCTCACCGACATAGGGCAACGCTATGTGGAACGCATCGCCCCTGCATTGGCACAAATCAAAAGTGCCGGCGAAGAAGCCAGTGTCGGCCCCGACGCCCCCAGCGGCACACTGCGCATCAATGCACCGTATGGCGCGGCCTACCTGCTGCTCGAACCGCTATTCAAGCAGTACGCTCAGCGCTATCCCGAGGTGCGCATCGACATCGTCAGCGAAGCTAGCATGGTCGACATTGTCGCCGGCGGCTTCGACGCCGGGATTCGCCTGGCTGGGTCCGTTCCGCAAGACATGATTGCCGTGGCACTGTCAGGTGACATCCAGATGCTCGTGGTGGCAACACCCGATTACCTCGAACGCCATGGTGTGCCCGAACACCCACGAGACCTGCTCACCCACCAGAGCATCGGCATGCGCATGGCCCACGGAGGCCTCTACCAGTGGGAACTGGAGCGCGACGGGCAGAAGCTGCAAATGGATCTGCCGGTGCGCTTCGCCTCCAACGAGTTGCAGGCCATCAAACAGGCCGTGTTGTCGGGCCTTGGCATCGGTTTCATTTCCGAGTGGTTCATCCAGGAAGAACTGGCAAGCGGCGCCCTGGTGCCGATGCTGATGCCGTGGTGCCCGTCGTTCGGCGGGTTGAGGCTTTACTACTCGGGCCATCGCTTCGTGCCGGCACGGTTGCGCGCACTGATTGAACTGGTGCACGAATTGCGGCCCACTGCGGCTTGAACATGTTTAGCCACCTTTTATCGTCGCAATCGTATCTGGAGTCCCCATGGAAACCCGCCACTTGCATCGCTTGCTCCGGGAAACAGCGAAGTGTGATTCCGCCGTCCAGTCACTCATTCTCATACTTGAGGCCGCCGTCGAACTGGTGTCGATTCCGGGGAATGATTTCTGCTGGTCGTATTGGGCTGATGAGTTCAAGGCGAGAGCTGAACTACAAGCCCTGATCCACTCACTGAAGGCCGGTACTTTGCCTGAGCGATTGAACGTCGCCGTGTTGTTTGCACCGACCGGACCTTTGCAGGAACTGGGCATGAGTAGTGGATGGGCTGAGACCTATTTGAAGGTCGCCGGTAAATATGATGAGGTTGAAAGGTTGCTGTGGGGAAGATGAGAGTAGCGGCCGCTCGCGAACGGCAGAAATCGGCCAGAAGCGGCCTTTAAAGGGTGGTCATTATCGTCCAATGCTGTAAAAAATGGCTATGCTTAGATTGCTGTCACTAACTCTATTCGTCTCCATTGAAATACATCTTCAGTCAGTGCCGGCTCAACTTCATGCGCTCCACCTAGTAACGAGTGATTGCAAGACAAAAGGTGTTATTCACTAATCCCCTGAGAGGTCATCGACCACTCGGACTTGTTCAGGATTCGGAGGCCAAATGAGTGAGCAAGCAGGTGGTCCGACTTTTCCAGTGGCACTAATTCAATTGTTAGGGGATCTAGCTTGGCCAGCTATTGCTTTGTATGCAATTTATGCATTCCGAACCCCGTTAACGGAATTACTAAAGAGATTAGCATCCTTGAAATTAGGAGATAATGAGTTTCTATTCCAACAACCTACTGAAACGGCAGCAAAGTCTTTATCTCGGAACGCATCACCAGTCGTAGAGTTGGGAGCCGACGGTTTTTTAACAGTGAATAGCATTCATAGCTTTGTAGCCGACTCAGGCCTACTCGACGAAAATGAATATGTGAAAAAAGAGCTGCTAATTTTTCAAACCCCCAAGCAAAAAACTTGGCTTGTATCTACTAGCAGTTACGTATTCATCTTGCTGGATAGTGAGCAAACGCGGGGAAAACTAAACGTAATCCAAACTTTTTTCGACAAGCATAAGACTTTACCACTTGACTTCACCACGCAAGATGGTGCCGGGAGCGTCAAATTCGCCGCAGAGAGTACATGGTGGTATTACAGCTTACATCTATTTCCATCTACCTCGTCTTTCAATGACAGTGTTAGAAAACTAATACAATAAAAATATTGCGCCAAATTTCGAATAAGGCCATATGGCTAAACTAACGCTAGCATCAACCGACCGCTACGGTCGTTTTCTGTCCCTGCGAAAGGCAGCTATGGTTAGATTTCCGCCCTCGGCGACAGCAAAAAGCGGCCAGAAGAGGACGATCATAAACTAGCGACTGAAAAGGGGACGACTGAAAAGGGGACAGATTTATTTTTGTTACTCTAAACACCCGCTCCTGGCCAATTTTTGCCCGTATTGACAGGCAGGTTTGGGTCGATTAGCGACCTCCACGCATTGCGGAGAAGAAAGGGGACTGATCTATTTTCTTAAAGAAAGCAAAAATAAATCAGTCCCCATTTTCGGAGTCCCCATTTTCGTCGTCCCTTTGCATCGGATTTGACCGTCATGCTGGGTGGTCATGACCCGCAGAGAACGGCCATGAACGGACGGTCAGCCATAGCATTCTAAATGGCTCCGTTCAAACCTATCTCACCTATGCTTATGCGGTATTGGTTCGACGACATGAGTGAGCCAATCACCACTCTTGCAATCCCCTGGGCGCTTTGCGCTCCGATCACCTCTTACACCACCTAGGTCCTTCTGCCTTGAGGAGTTCGCATGGCACTGCAAATTAATTTCAACCTCAGCCCGGAAGAAATCGGAAAACTGGACGAACTCATTTCTACGCTCGGCCCGTCCAAAACGGATAGTGTTCGACATCTTCTGTCTGTGTGGCAATACATGAATCTGGCGAAGAGTGAGCAGTTACCGATCTACGCATCCTTTGATCAACTCCACATCCTCAATGACGCGGCTCTTGAGGAGGTAAAAGTCTCCGCCACATACAATGAGCATCTAAAGGCTCTCAGAGCGCAGGAGCTTGTAGAGCAGAAGCAGCATGAAATGTCAGTCGCAAAGCAGAAGGCGGGAGAGTTCTATGATGCGCTTCAACTCAAGCCTGGTCTTTTTGGTTTTGGCGTGGACTTGAAGCAGGTATTTAAGATGTTTCAGAGGAAGAAAAAGAACAAGAAGCCCAAAGAATAACAACTCAGAGCATCTCTCCACCAGACAATACTCTCGAATAGTCAAAGCATGGGTTACAGCCATTGGCCTTGACCCAACTATGTACGGTACTCACACGTTACGGAGAACGAAGGCATCGTTGATCTATCGCAGGACGAAAAACCTGAGAGCTGTCCAACTCCTGCTTGGTCATACGAAGCTTGAAAGCACCGTCAGATACCTGGGAATCGAGGTCGATGATGCCCTGGAAATGGCGGAACAGACTGAAGTCTAACCATCCATCGCGACGGTCGATTCTAGACCGTCGCTATCTGCCCCTATCTTCACCCCGCTGGACGACACCTAGTGCCGACGCTCCCAAAACTGCCGCGCCAACTCACGAAGTTCCACAGTCAACTTGGCGACTTGCCCTGCACTGATGTGATTGGTTTTCCCCATTTCAACGTTGTCATCAGCGGCGCTGCGTACATTCATGATGCTGCGATTGATGCTCTCGCTAACAATGCCCTGTTGTTCTACCGCCGTGGCAATTTGCGCGTTCATTTCGGTAATTTCATTAACGCGCCGACCAATGCCCGTTAAAGCACCTGCAGCCTGTTGAGCCCGACTGACGCTGGATTGCGCCTGCTCTCGGCTCCTTTCCATGACCGTCACCGCAGAACGGGCACCCTCTTGCAACACGCTGATCATCTGTTGGATATCGGTGGTCGATTGCTGAGTTCGTGCGGCAAGGCCTCGTACTTCATCGGCGACCACGGCAAAACCCCGCCCCTGCTCTCCTGCCCGGGCAGCCTCGATCGCAGCATTCAATGCCAGAAGATTGGTCTGTTCCGCGATGCCACGAATGACATTCAGGACATTGGAAATCTCTGTGCAGTGATTTTCCAGTTCTTGAATGACGCCGGCCGCTTGTTGAATCTCGTCATCCAGTTCGATGATCGATTCGCTTGTGTGGGCGACCAGATTACCGCCGCTGCGGGTTTCACTGTCCGCCTTGTCCGCAGCCTTCGCGGCATTCAGGGCATTACTGGCAACCTCCTGAATACTGGCAACCATTTGGGTGACGGCAGTCGCGATCAGATTGGTTTCTGCCTGTTGCTCAACCGTAAGCCTGTCGCTGGCTTCAATGGCTTTGAGAAGATCGTCCGCACACCCGCCCAATCGATTGGAAACATCCCCGATCCGGCCGATGACGGAACCGGTTTCAACTTGTGCCATGCGCAAGGCAAACTCGATCTGGCCCAACTCATCGCTGCGTCCGGTATAGATAACCTGACTCAGCGGATTGTCTGCAATATCGCGTGCTTTTGACGACAGTGCTTTCAAAGGACGCAGCATCCGGTTAATGACCAGCGAGCCCAGCAGACAGGCAAGCCCGGCGACCGGCATCACTTTCTCCAGCGGCAATTGGGTGATGCTCACCAGCCCGACTGCACTGAGGGCGATGATAGAACCGATCGACAGGGAGAGTTTGGGCTGCAAGCCCAAACCTGACCATTTGAACCGTGCAGCCTTGCCACTGCGAAGCCTGGCATACAGCTGTTCCGCCGCCTGCACCTGCCGGGCATCAGGCTTGGTACGCACCGATTGGTACTCGACGATTTGGCCATTTTTGCTGATCGGGGTGACATAGGCACTGACCCAATAGTGATCGCCGTTCTTGCAACGATTCTTGACCATGCCCATCCAGGATCGCCCGCTCTTCAAGGTTGCCCACATGTGCTGGAAGGCCGCCGAAGGCATATCGGGATGTCTGACAAGATTATGAGGCTGCCCTAGAAGTTCGGCTTCGGAAAATCCACTGACTTTGATGAAGTCGGGATTTATATACGTTATATGGCTCTGGGTATCCGTCGTGGAAAGTATATTCACGTCCTGTGGTAGTTCGACATTTCGGCCTGTAACCGGCAAGTTAGTTCGCATAGCACGTCCACGACAAATATTGGTTGACTTGAAGCACTCGAAAGCACCACGAAAAATCACAGCACTGAACTTTTAATGAGTCTAATTAGTTA
Organism: Pseudomonas sp. NPDC089569; assembly: GCF_050280625.1. Taxonomy (NCBI): domain Bacteria; kingdom Pseudomonadati; phylum Pseudomonadota; class Gammaproteobacteria; order Pseudomonadales; family Pseudomonadaceae; genus Pseudomonas; species Pseudomonas sp. NPDC089569. The sequence continues at coordinate 89,468 of NZ_JBNNVQ010000003.1, read as the reverse complement.
CTCCCACGCAAAAACTTCCACCAAACCATGAACTCAGCAAGTTTAAGATGGCACTTTCATGAAGACCCGTCAGGAAATCCCGAAAATCCATCAGGAAATCCTGAAAATCCAATGCGAGGAATAAAGAACAGTTACAACCGATACAAAGGCCCTGACCGATGCTCGATGATCTGCCTGCGTAACCTCTCAAAGCATTTGCTTGCGCCAGGTACCGGGGGATATTCCGAACTGATGCTTGAATGCACGGCTGAACGCGGCTTCGGATTCATAGCCCACGGCAAAGCCGACTTGCGCCACATTGCCGCGCCCTTCGCGCAAGTGCTGAGCGGCCACGTGCATGCGCCAGAGGGTCAGGTATTGCATGGACGGCTGGCCGACCAGCGCGGTACATCGCTGCGCGAACACCGAACGTGCCATCCCCACTTCAAGGGCCAGGGCCTCTGCGGTCCAGCCTTCGGTGGGACGCGCATGGAGCAGCGCCAGCCAGCCACGCCGCTCAGCCGGTAGGCCGGCGACATACTGGCTGATGGCTTCGACGAAGAGCAGTTCGGAAAGCTTGGCGATGACTGTTGTCAAGCCGGCGCGCCCCGCGGCGATTTCACTGACAGCGAAACGAAACGAGCTTTCGATCCAGATCCCCGAAGGTGTTGCGCGCAGGTTTAGTTTCAACAGGGATGGCAGCGATGAACGCAGCGGGCCGAAGGGCGTTTCGGAACCAAGGAAGCCGCACAACAACTGCGTGGCCTCACCGCTATTGCCGTACTTGATGCGTGAAATGCCGCCGATCTCCGGCGGTTGAATGACGTCCTTGACCGGCATGGGTGCCATGCCCAGATCGCTGCCGAAACTATGGACCTCGTTGCGCGGCACCAATATGAGTTCGCCCCCCTACGTCGACCGCGTCACCGTCGTCGACACGTACCTGCATATGCCCCGCGGAGACAAAATGCGAGGCAATGACATGCCGGGGTGGCGCCATGAGCGGATTGCAGTCATCCGGTTAAAAGCAGCCTTACAGAATGCTGTAATCCACTATCAATAAATGCGGCTGACACCATGCCCCAGCCCACAAGTCACCTATTTTCTAATGTAAGGAAAATCAGCGATTTCCGGCCTGACGTTACCGCTATCGTGCTTTTCTGCCTGAAGGCGGAAGACAATGACCTGGTGCATCTGGAAATACGCTTTAAGGACTACGCAGAACTCCAGATTGCAGGCGACCACTTGATGCTTGGATTGGATGAGGCCCTGGAAAGCGCCGAGTTCGAGTACGGTATTTTGCCGAATGATTGGCGAGTTATGAGCGAGACGGAAATTCAGCGAATCCCACTCTCTGTCGGTGAAACATTCGTTTATTGATTTGACCGTTTTGGGTCGACCACTACTCTTCGCGAAGGGTAACTTTTGGCCGATTCTTGACGGTCATGACCAGCAGAAACCGGCCAAAAGGGGCAGCCAGGCACCTCTAAGAAACCAAGGGAGATTCACCAAAAACTACCCCTCCTTACCCAGCCCTCTCACCCGAAAAGGGCTGTCCTCCAAGCGCATATCTGCGCTCCCACGCAGAAAAATCTTCCCCATCCCCGGGGAAAACCGACTCTAAAAAATCCACCAATACCAGACGATCCGAGCAAAACCCGTCGCCTGAATTTTCTATCGCCCACAAAAAATCCCCCGAAGCATTGACACGCATCAAGGGCAGGATCAGAATTTATTGCATATGAATACCACGTATTCTAATAGAAGACAACAAGAGAAATCAAAAATGGCTGTACGCACACTTTCCTCCGTCACCAAGACCCTCGCGGTCCTCGATTACGTCGCGTCCTCACCGCGCGCCGTGCGCCTGACTGAAGTGGCCAAAGCCCTTGACGAAGCGCGCGCAGCAACTCATCAGCGGTTGATCACCCTGGCCGACGGCGGCTGGATCGAGCAGACCGAAGAAGGCAGTTATCGCCTGACCCTGCGCATCGTTCGCTACGCCAGCATGGCCATGGAGCAAGGTAACCTGGGTGAGCGCGTGGCTGACGTGTTGCAGGACATGGTCACCGAAAGTTTGGAAACCGCCTCCCTTGCCGTTCTGGAAGGTCATGAAGCGGTGATCCTGCGTCGAGTCGAATCCAAGGGAATCCTGCGGGCAGACTTGCGGGTCGGTGCCCGGCTCAATCTGGAGCGCACGGCGATGGGGCGGATTCTGGTGGCCCATGCCCGCCCGGAAGTCATCGCCCAATTGCGCGCCGATGGCATCGCACTGCCGGAAGAATCCCTGCTCGAAACCTACCGCCAGCAGGGTTACGCCGTGTCCGGCATGACCGGACCACGCGCCGTCTCCGCGGTCGCCGTACCGATCTTCGACACCCATGACAACTGCATCGCCGCCCTGGCGATTTCCGGCCCCGAAGCCGGCTTCGATCTTGATAAATGCGCCGCTATCGCCTCCGCCGCCGCGGATGTCGTGAACGCGCGCCTGCGTGGAGCCCAAGCATGACTGCCGTACCCAACTATCAAACCGAGTCGCATGCGCATCGACTTGCGCGATTGATGCGCTCGCCCGCACAGCTGATGAAGCCCGAGCGACTGGCGGTGATTCAACCATCACGCATTAGTGCTTCCCATGCACTGATGGCCCAAGCCATCGAGCAGCGCTGGAAAATCACCTGCACCCGGTTCGACATCGATGCAAAGGGAAGCGGCGTCGCCAACTACCTCATCGAAATCGATAGCTGGAAATTCTCCTTCCCGGTGTTTGCCTTCGAGCCCTCGGCTCACGGCCGCACAGGCCGAATCATCGGTCGTTCCTGGGACATGCTGGGTGCACTGGTAGAAGGCGAGATCAGCGAACAGGACTTCGCCAAAACCGGCGAAGAACTGCCCAAGCTCTATGAAGGTCGTGCAACCCCCAACACCTTGATCTGGTGCCGCTCCAACCGCAGCGCGCGCTTCTTCAATCAGGCGGTCGAAGCGCTGGCGGCCGGTCGCCAACCGGATGTCGGCGTACTCGCGCAAACCTGCTATCTGATGCGCAACACCGGACTCGACGGCAACGGCACCTTCGGCACCAAAAGCTTTTTGGCCTATGAAGAGGATCACCCTTTACGCTGGTCCCTCGCCGCACAAATGCTTTGTGCCTACATGATGCGCGTGTATGCCCAGGACCTGGTCCAGCACCTGGCTCGCCTGGCATCGCCGAATGCCTGCGCAATGGCGCCTGAACTGCGGCGTTTCCTTGGAGTGGGCAATGGCTCGGCACTGGGCTTGATGCTGTTCGTCAATAACCACCCGCGACTGATCGAGCGCTGGCTGTGGATTCGCGAGGAAGCCCTGGCCAATGCCAAAGGCCTGGAACCTGAAGTGGCGCTGGAGCGATGCTCTCTTCTATTGACGCTGCTCGACCGGGCGATTCAGTTCCGCGAACAGGACCGCGGCGTCTATGAGTCCTTCATCAGCAGCGCTGCCGTCGCCGCCGAACTACAGACAGTCCGTAGCGAAGTCGTGCGCTTGCAGGCGCGCTTGCAGACCGGCCAAGTGATTGGCGACCTGCCATTCGCCGAACTGTGCCGCTCGCTGGATGGCCGCGTCCATGACGAAGTACTCGAAACGTTGCACAGCCTGCTGATCGAGTTGGTGCCACAAGTCGCCGATCGCCTGAGCCGCAACCTGATCCTCGACGAGGAACTGGTGGGCACACCGGAAATGCCGGTCGGTCGTCTGCGCGAATTGCTGCGCAGCGAATACCCATGGGCATTCAACATCGATCTGGACGATAGCCGGCGCCGCTACGTCTGGTACAAATCCGCCACCGCGGAAGAACCCCGTCGCGGTCCACAGGACGCGCTGGGCGATGTGGTCAACCTGGGCCTGGACTTGCCGCGTCTGATTACCAGCCTGGACGAGGAACTCGCTGCCCAGCCGGAAGACCTGAGCACCGCCCGCTTCCTGCTCATGCATCCGCGTCACCGAGCCATCGTGACCCGCGTGCAGGCGCTGGCCGGCACGCCCTATCACTCGCCCCACGCCGACATCATGAGCGAGGACTTCATCCCCGCGCACATCACCCGGTTGCTCAACGTCGGCCTGCACGGCATCGACAAAACCCGCGACTACCTCAACCGCAACCTGCGCGGCGTGCTGTTCCACGGTGCTCCGCTTCCCGAAGACCTGGCCAGCGGCAACGCCAGCCATCACTGGTTCTACCCATCGGAGCCTGCCCTATGAGCCTGTCCCCTACCCCTCGCACGCTGCAGGTCAGCCTGCGCGAATGCCGCCTGGTGTTTGAACGTTTGATGCAAGTGGTGCGCATGGAGCCCGGCATGGTCCCGGCCCTGCGTGACTGCGCGCTGTATTCCGCGGCATTGAACCTGGGCGGTTTCGCCGAACTGCAAAGGCACCTGCAGTTGCTGGAACAAAGCGGACCGCGGGCGCTTTCGCTGGATAACCAGATTGACGTGAAAAGGGTCGATTGCGCCGGTCAGCACGCCTGGCTGGTCGCCGACACCCTGCTCGACCTGCTGGCAGACGACCTCAAGCGTCATGGCGAAGCCCGCCTGCGGGTGGCCAATGTGCAGGAGCCCGAAGAACTGCACGTGATCAAGGCTCTGGCCGAGCGTTATGGCCTTTGCATCGAACTCGCATCCGACACGCAAGGCTTGACCCTGACCGCACAGCACCGGACTCAAGCGCCGACCTTGCTCGACCAGATCCGCCTCAACGGCCTGAAGGTCGAAGCCGCACTGTGGTGGAAATTGTTCCATCACGCCAACGAAGCACTGGCCCCCGACTCCTTCGAATCGCGTCGGCATGCAGGCTCCATCATGGTCGATGCAAAGGGCCGACTGGTCGGCCGCCCGGACGAAGACGAAACGGATCTTTCGCTGTTGATGGCCGGCATCGAATCCGGCACCACCGCCCCTACTCACTAAGAGGACGCTACTCCCATGCTTATCGATGCTTTGCAGTGCGGCCATTTTGATCGTCAAGTGTTCGAAGAACTCAAGGCCGGCGGCTACACCTGCGTCACGCCGACCCTGGGTTTCTGGGAAGGGGCCATAGAGTCCCTGGATGCGATCGGTCACTGGCGACACATGGCGCGTGAATGCGCCGATTTGATGCTCATTGCCCGCTGTGCCGAGGATATTCGCGAGGCGCAGCGCAGCGGCCGGATCGCCGTAGTCCTGGGTTACCAGAACAGCAACCTGTTCGACAACCGCATCGCCTTTGTCGAGTTGTTCGCCGATCTGGGCGTGCGTGTGGTGCAACTGACGTACAACAACCAGAACGAACTGGGCAGCAGTTGCTACGAGGAAGTCGACAGCGGCCTGGCGCGCTTCGGTCGCGAAGTAATCCGTGAAATGAACCGTGTCGGCATGGTCGTGGACCTGTCCCACGTGGGTGATCGCACCACGCTTGAGGCCATTGAATGGTCGCAAAAACCGGTCGCCATCACTCACGCCAACGCAGCCAGCGTATTCGCGCACAAGCGCAACAAGAGCGACGACGTCCTGCATGCGTTGCGCGATAACGGCGGCGTGATCGGTTGTGTCGCCTATCGCAACATCACCCCGGAGGCCGCCTGTGCCAGCGTGGATGGCTGGTGTGAAATGGTCGCCCGTACCGTGGATCTGATCGGCATCGACCACGTCGGCATCGGCACCGATTACAGCCACAACATGCAACCCCGTGACTACGACTGGATGCGCAAGGGCCGCTGGACCCGAACCGTTCAGTACGGCGCAGGCTCGGCGGCAAGCCCGGGCCCCGCTCGCAAGCCTGAATGGCTGCTCAAGGCCGGCCAGTTGAACGTGGTCGCCGATGGCTTGCAGCGCGCCGGTTTCAACCCACAAGAGGCCGCGAAGATCCTCGGTGGCAACTGGCTGCGCCTCTACGAGGAAGTCTTCGGCTGACAGAGCCGCTTTTGAATCTGCCACGACGCATCCTAAATAAGGAAGACAACTATGAGTGATCGTGATTCGAGTAAAAGCAAGTTCGAGCTGTCGCGCCGGGGATTCCTCGGAGCAACACTGGCCGGCACCGCACTGGCAACCTTGCCGCCGTTCATTCGTCGCGCCAGCGCCGACGACAACGTCCTGTATGTCAACACCTGGGGCGGCAACTGGGAGAAGGCGGCGAAAGAGTTCCTGTTCGATCCCTTTACCCGTGAGTCGGGTGTCGAGATTCGTACTGTCTCGCCGATTTCCTTTGCCAAGCTGGCGACCCAGACCCGCACCGGTGTCTATGAGTTTGACGTCACCACCCTTGGCCTCGCGGAAATCGCCCGGGCCAACGCCTCCAATCTGATCGAGCCCGCGGCGGGCAACATTGACGAGAGCAAACTGTGGCCTGGCGCAATCTACGCCAATGGTGTGGCCACCCATGCCTTCGCCAACCTGATCGCGTACCACAAAAACAGCTTTCCCAACGGGCATCCGCAAAGCTGGAAAGACTTCTGGGACCTGGACAAGTTTCCCGGCAGCCGCAGCCTGCAGCGCTACCCTGTTCGGGTCCTGGCATTTGCCTTGCTGGCCGACGGCGTACCGCCCGATCAGTTGTTCCCCTACGACCTGGATCGCGCCTTCGCCGCCCTCGACCGCATCAAACCCGCAGTTCGCGTGTGGTGGACCCAAGGCCCGCAATCGCAGCAACTGCTGCGCGATGGTGAAGTAGACATGATCGGCATCTGGAACGACTACGCCATCAACGTGCAACAGTCCTCGAAAGAGCCGGTGGAAGTGATCTGGGATCAGGCACTTATCGACAAGAGCTGCTGGGTCGTCGCCAAGGGTACGCCCCGGGCGCGCAATGCCTGGCGCCTGATCGAGTCGATCGCCAACAACGCCGAAGGCATGGCGCGTTTCTGCGCCGTCGACGCCTCAGGTCCGTTGAACCCGAAAGCCTTCACCTATATCGACGAGAAGACCGCAGCGATTACACCGACCAACCCCCAACACATGGAAAAAGCGGTGGTTCTGGACGGCGTCAAGCTGTTGCCACAACTCGACGAAATAGCAACACGCTTCGATCGCTGGATCAGCAGTTGAAGTGAACGACCTGGATGTCGCGTTCCGGTCCTGCCTGGGCGCGACATCACCCATTTGCTGTACGGGGTATCGAAATGAACGAAGCACCGAGCTTGCGCCGAGACGCAAATCTCGAAAAAAACGCGGCGCAAAGTGACGAACAGCCGGGCACTCTGCTCAGAGCGCTGATCAAGAGTCCCTTGCCGCTCTATCTGCCGGCCGCACTGTTTCTCATCCTGTTTTTCATCGTGCCGTTGGGCTATGTCCTGGTGATGAGCGTAACCGAGCCCAAGCCCGGGCTTGGCAACTTCAGCTATTTGCTGAGCTCCGGGCACTTCTTCGCGGTGTTACTGGAGACCTTCAAGACCGCCACGATCGTGACTGTCTGCAGCCTGCTGCTCGGCTATCCGCTGGCGTATATCGCAGCAAGTCCGGCGCGACGCCTGGGTGGCCTGCTGCTGGCGATCATCGCCTTGAGTTTCTGGACCAGTTTTCTGGTACGTACCTACGCCTGGATGGTGATTTTCGGCCGCCAGGGACCGCTCACCCATCTACTGGAAAGCCTTGGCTGGGTGCCGTCACCGAAAATGCTGTTCACCTCGTTCAGCGCCACGGTGGCGATGACCCACGCCATGGTGCCGTTCATGGTGATGGCGATGTATGCGGTGATGAAGCGCATCGATTCACGTTATGTACGGGCCGCGCAGAGCCTGGGCGCGCATCCACTGCGCGCATTCGCCACGGTGTACCTGCCGCTGAGCCTGCCCGGTGTGGTCAATGGCTGCACTCTGGTGTTCATCACCTGCCTGGGTTTCTACGTGATGCCGGTACTGCTGGGCAGCCCCAACCAGCAAATGATTTCCGGGGTGATCGGCGACCAGATCGAACAGGTCCTGGACTTCGGCGCGGCCTCGGCCATGTCGGTCATTTTGCTGGTGATTACCGTCGCCCTGTTCTGGCTCTATCACCGTTTCATCGGCCTGGATCGTCTCTGGAGAAAATGAGCATGAGAAGTCTGAAGCTGCTCGCCTTCCTGATTGCAGTGTTTATCGCCGTCCCCTTGTTCATCGTGGTGCCGATGTCGTTCAGCGCCAATGCTTCGCTGCAATTCCCGCCCAGTGCATATTGGCTGGGGAACTACCAGCACTTTTTCACTGACGTCAACTGGATGCAGCCGTTGTTCAACAGTCTGTTCATCGGTGCCGCCACGACCGTGCTGACATTGATGCTGGCTATTCCCGCGTCCTTCGCGCTGGTTCGTCACTACTTTGTCGGGCGTACGGCGCTGAATCTGTTGCTGATGCTGCCGATGATCGTTCCGCAAATCGTCATGGCTCTGGGTTACTACATGTACTTCGGTACGCTGGGCCTGACCCAGAGCTACACCGGCATCATCATTGCCCACACCTGCCTGGGCATCCCCGTGGCAACTCTGATCATCACCGCGGCACTCAAGAGCTTCGACACCAACCTTGAGCGCGCGGCCTCGAGCCTCGGTGCACCGGTGATGACCACGTTCTGGCTGGTGACCTTTCCGGTGTTGCGCCCCGCCGTACTGGTTGCCGCGCTGTTCTCCTTCATCCAGTCGTTCGACGAGACGGTGATCGCCGTCTTCATTTCCGGTCGCGACACCGCGACCTTGCCACGACAGATGTTCAACAGCTTCCGCATGGAGGCCGATCCGGTGATCTCGGCGGCGTCCTCCTTCCTGTTCATCATGGTACTGGCCTGCATGCTCGTGCCGCTGGCCGCCCGCCTGACCCGGCGCGCCACCCGCGGCAGCGTCCCCGCCCAGACTGCCTACTGACCGCTTACGGAGTTTTCATCATGCCCGCCCGCTCACTAACGCTGCATAACGTCGTCAAGCAATACGACAACCTGCAACCGGCCGTCGACAACGTCTCGCTGCAGATCGAACCTGGTGAATTCGTGTCCTTCCTCGGCCCTTCTGGTTCGGGGAAAACCACTACCCTGATGATGATCGCCGGCTTCCAGCAACCCACCAGCGGTGACATCCGCATTGGCGGCCGGGCCATCGATCAAGTCCCGCCTCACGCCCGCAATATTGGCGTGGTGTTTCAGAACTACGCACTGTTTCCCCACATGAGCGTGGCCGATAACGTCGGTTTCCCGCTGCGCATGCGTGGTGTGGCCAAGGCTGAAAAAAACCGCATGATCGGTGCCGCCCTGGAAATGGTCGGCCTGGGTCACCTGGCCGGACGCAAACCGGCCGAACTGTCCGGTGGTCAGCAACAACGGGTGGCGCTGGCCCGCGCGCTGGTGTTCGAGCCGGACCTGATTCTGCTCGACGAACCCCTCGGCGCGCTGGACAAGAACATGCGCGAGCACATGCAGATGGAGCTCAAGCGTATCCACAAGGAACTGGGTGTGACCATGATCTACGTCACCCACGACCAGACCGAAGCCATGACCATGTCCGACCGTATTGCGGTCTTCAACCATGGACGGATCGAACAGATTGCCGCGCCTCAAGACATGTACCTGCGCCCGGCCACGCGGTTCGTCGCCTCGTTTGTTGGTGACAACAACCTCCTGCCGGCCACCTGCGTGGGCCGCGGGCAGTACCGCGTGGACGGCATCGGCAACTTGCAGGCAGACGACCTGACCCTGCCTGCCGGCACCAGCGTCGACTTGCTGCTGCGCCCGGAAATGATTCGCGTGGCCGAGCAGGGCCAGAGCAACGCCCTGCTTCAAGTCGAGGCCGCTGTGAACTATGGCGACAGCGTCCTGGCCATCGGCAAGCTCGGCAAATCCACTATCAGGGTGCGTATCCCCGGACCTCAGGCTCGTGGTCTGCAAACGGGCCAGCAGTTGCCGCTGCACTGGCAAGCCAATGACATCCACGTGATCCCTGCGCTGCACGCGTAACGATTCTCGACGGCCGCGCCGTCCACCCGGAATGGAGAAGACCATGAGCATCACCGATCTGCAGCAACGCGATATCGACAGCCTGCTGCACCCTTACACCAACCATCACGCTCATCAGACCCTGGGCCCACACGTGATCACTGGCGGTGAAGGCATCTACGTCACCGATGATCAGGGCAATCGCTACATCGAAGGCCTGGCCGGGCTGTTCTGTGCGTCCCTGGGGTTCAGTGAGCCGCGCCTGGCCCAGGCAGCCTTCGAACAGATGCAACGCATGCCGTTCTATCATTCGTTCGCGCACAAATCGACGCAGCCGAGCATCGAACTGGCCGAGCGCCTGCTGGCCATGGCGCCGGTGCCAATGGCCAAGGCGTTTTTCGCCAACTCGGGATCGGAAGCCAACGACACGGCGATCAAACTGGTGTGGTACTACCACAATGCGATCGGCCAGCCGCAAAAGAAGAAGATCATCGCCCGCCAGCGCGGTTATCACGGTGTGACCGTGGCGTCGGCCAGCCTCACGGGGCTGCCGAACAACCACCGCGATTTCGACCTGCCCATTGCCAACATCCTGCACACCGATTGCCCGCACTATTACCGCAACGGACTGCCGGGCGAGAGCGAGTCGGCGTTTGTCGAGCGTTGCGTCGGTAATCTGGAAGCGATGATCCTGCGCGAAGGCCCGGAAACCATCGCGGCGTTCTTCGCCGAACCGGTCATGGTTTCCGGGGGGGTGATCCTGCCGCCGGAAGGCTATTTCGCCAAGGTCCAGGCGCTGCTGCGCAAGTACGACATCCTGTTTGTGGTAGACGAAGTCATCTGCGGTTTTGCCCGCACCGGTAACATGTTCGGCTCGCAAACCTACGACCTCAAGCCGGACATGATCAGCCTGGCCAAGCAACTGTCGGCCGCCTACATGCCGATCTCTGCCTTGCTGATCAACGAGAAGATCGACCGTGTGCTCCAGGCACAAAGCGAGAAGATCGGCAGCTTTTCCCACGGTTTCACCTATGGCGGACATCCGGTGGCGGCTGCGGTCGCTTTGGAAGCACAGAAGATCTATCAGGAGCGCGACATCCTGGGCCACGTGCAGCGAGTCGCACCGCGCTTCCAGGCAGGCATACGCCGGCTTGGGGAACATCCATTGATTGGCGAAGCCCGTGGCGTGGGACTGGTGGGCGGCCTGGAATTCGTGCGTAACAAGGACACCCGCGAGACCTTCGCCTTCGAACAGTCGGCCGCTGCCTATGCCGGCCGCCGGGCACAGGTCCATGGCGTCATCACCCGAGGCCTGGGCGATACCTTGAGTCTATGCCCGGCGCTGATCATTGAAGAACATGAAATCGACGACCTGATCGAGCGAATCGAACGCGCTCTGGACGATACCCTGGTCTGGGCTCGCGACCATGGTTTGGTGGACGCCTGATGAACACTCAAGCCTATACGTCGCTGGCGTTGTTCATCGATGGCCAATGGTTGAGCGAGCAACGCAAGACCGAGTCGGTGGTGGACCCGGCATTCGGCACCGAGCTTGGCCAGTTGCCCCATGCCACCGACCAGGATCTGGAAAACGCACTGTCGAGTGCCGAGCGCGCCTTCAAGCACTGGCGCAACAGTTCACCAATACTGCGTTCGGAGATCCTGCGTCGGTTCGCCACGCTGATCCGCGAACAGGCCCCGCGCATTGCCCTCGACCTCTCCCGAGATCAGGGCAAACCACTGGCCGAAGCCTTCGGCGAAGTGCGCTTTGCCGCCGAGCACGCCGAATGGCACGCTGAGGAATGTCGGCGACTGTATGGCCGGATCATTCCTGCCCGTGATATCCGGGTGCGCCAGAGCGTGATGCTTGAACCGGTGGGTGTCTGCGCTGCGTTCACGCCGTGGAACTTTCCCTTCAGCCAGGCCTTGCGCAAGGTGTGTGCGGCATTGGGTGCGGGCTGCACCATCATCCTCAAAGGGCCAGAGGACACGCCTTCGGCAGTCATGGCCATCGGACGCTTGTTACAGGAGGCAGGCCTGCCGGACGGTTGCCTGAACCTTGTGTGGGGCAACCCGGCGTACATCTCCAAAACACTGATCAGCGATCCAAGGGTCAGCAAGGTGTCGTTTACCGGTTCGGTGCCCGTGGGCAAGCAGATCGCCGCCCTCGCCGGTTCACACATGAAGCGCTGCACCATGGAGCTGGGCGGACATGCTCCGGTACTGGTGTTCGCCGATGCGGATATCGAGGCTGCCGCCGATGCGCTCGCCGCCAACAAGCTGCGTAACGCTGGGCAGGTCTGTGTCTCGCCAAGCCGCTTTTATGTAGAGCGTGCTGCCCAAGAGCGCTTCCTCGAGCGCTTTGTCGCCAAAGTCGCCCAGGCTCGAGTCGGCCATGGCCTGCAGGAGAATGTCGATATGGGTCCGCTCTGCCACGCGCGGCGCGTGCAGGCAATGGAGGCGCTGGTGGCGGACGCGCGCAGCCTTGGCGCACAGATCGCCTGTGGTGGGGAGCGGATTGGCGATGCGGGCAATTTTTTTGCCCCCACCGTGATCCACGACGCCCCACAACAGATTCGCCTGCTGCACGAAGAGCCTTTCGGGCCGCTGGCGGTGGTCGTGCCGTTCGACGATTTCAGCCAGGCCATCGAAATGGCCAACGCCCTGCCCTATGGCCTGGCGTCCTACGTGTTCACCGCTTCTTCGGCCCGTGCCCAACATGCCTCCCAAGCGTTGGCAGCAGGAATGGTCAGCATCAACCATTTCGGTCTAGCGCTACCGGAAACACCGTTCGGTGGCATCAAGGACAGCGGTTATGGCAGCGAAGGTGGTAGCGAGACCTTCGCCGGTTACTTGAACACCAAGTTCGTCACTCATTTCGAAAATCCACCCCATTAAGGATCGCTCCATGCTTGAAGTCATCGACACCGGTATTGTTCGCTCCAAGGCTCCGCTCAACGGCACCGTACGTGCGGGGCATCTGGTGTATTCGGCACATATTTCCAAGAATCCGCACACCGGAGCTATCGTCGACGGCGATATCGAACAACAGACCCGCCAGGCCTTGAACAATCTGCGTCAGGCCATGGAGGCAGCCGGTGGTAGCCTGGCCAACGTCGCTCACATGCAGATCTTTCTCACCGAGCGCAGCGATTCACCAGGCATGAACAAGGTTTACGCCGAGTTCTTCAGCGAACCCTACCCTTGCCGGGCCACAGTGGTGGTCAAGGAACTACTGTCCCCTGGCGTGCGTATCGAACTGGTTGCCCAGGCCGCTTTCCCTGGCTGATCAAGCCTCCCGAAAAATCTGAACGTCCCACTCGGCCCGCTGCCCCCGCAGCGGCCGTCGAGCGGGTTCGTTCGCCCGAAAAGTGACCGCCGACATCCGTCGGAGCTGATTTTTAGCGCCCACAACAAAAACAGCCGCGGCCAGTGCCAAGGCAACACAGCTGAAATTCAAGGAGCTGCAATATGCGCATCACGACCCGCTTGCTCATGACCGCCTTCGGCCTGAGCAGTGTCGATATCACCTACGCCACCGAAGAGGAAAAAGGCTTCATTCAGGGCAGCCACGCCGATCTGCTGGCCCGCACCCTGTACTTCAATCAGGACTACCACAACCCGGCGGCACCCAAGAGCTACACCGAAGACACCAGCCAAGGTTTCACATTCAAGTACCGCTCGGGTTTCACCGAAGGACCGATTGGTGTCGGTCTCGACACCTATGGATTGCTGGGCGTCAAACTGGACAGCGGTAGTGGCCGCGACCAATGGCCGACGATTCCCGCAGATGCGCAAAGCATTTCCGAGTCAGGCGCAGCCATCAAGCTGCGCTCCGGTCAAACCACGCTCAAATACGGTGATCAGTTCGTTTCCCTGCCGGTACTCGCCACGATGATGGGACGCCTGCTTCCGGAAACCACCCAGGGCACGCTGATCCACAGCGAAGACATTCCGGGGCTGAGTCTGGATGCCGGCCGCTTTACCGCCATGGGCTCACAGTTCACTGCGCGTCACGATGGAAGGGGTCTGACCCGAGCCAACATCGTCGGGGCTCGATACCGCTTCAACGACAGCATCAACACCGGCCTGTACTACTCCAACGTGGCGGACAATTTCGAGAAGCGCTACGTCGATCTTTCCTGGGCAGCGCCAGTGGGTGCGTCGGATACCTTGAAGACGGCCTTCAACTTGTACCGCACCAAAGGGCTGGGCGCAGAACTTAGCGGTCATGTCGACAACACCATTTGGAGCCTTTCCAGCGCCTGGAAGCACGACGGACACACCTTCACAGCAGCCTTCCAGAAGAGCAGCGGCGAAACAGGGTATGTCTATGGCGTGGACGGCGGCAGCGCGGTCTGGCTGGCCAACTCAGTGCAGTATTCGGATTTCATGGAAAAGGACGAGACCTCATGGCAAGCCCGCTACGACTATGATTTCGCAGCGCTGGGCATTCCCGGTCTGAATGCCATGGTGCTGTATGTGCGCGGTCAGCATATCGACAACGGCACAGTCGAAGATGGCAAGGAATGGGAACGCAATATCAGCCTTCGATATGTGGTGCAGTCCGGTACCGCGAAGGATCTAGGGTTCCAACTGCGTCACGCCTCCCACCGATCGAGCGCACTGGGCAATAGCCTGGACGAAATGCGCTTGATTATCGACTACCCGATCAGCCTGTTTTAACGAGCAGAGCCACGCTGCAATCTCAGTCGTTTTGTCACTCAGGACGATAGTACTGGGTAGTCATGGCGAATGACGTAACAGTTGATTCATAACGCAGCAGATAGCGGCTACGCAGGACGTGTTTTGGTCGATGGACGTCATCATCACAGGCGGCCATCGATCCAAAGTTGCAGGTCAACTCCGGCAGAAATCGGTCAGAAGCGGCCGTCGGATGTCTACAAACCAGGGGCGATTCAATGATGACCGCGATGACCTGGTGACTCTGCCCCGGCGCGGCCCCGGGCTCGAGATCTACCTAGGGCTTGCGCAGACGGCCCTGGCCCGCCTGGGACGCTACGCGGCCGACGAAATCGCCCTGTCCGGCCCGCCTGATACCGCCAGACTCACCGCCCTGACCAAATCCCCTTCCCTCAACCCCAACGTCTGGGCGGTGTCAGCCTCGACAATCAGCGTATCGTCTGCCACCCGTGCCGCTGCCGCCGTGATCCGGCACTCGGCGAACTGGCAGTTATGGATCAGGTAGGTCGCCGCCTGTTCGCCCGGGGTGCCAATACTCAATGGCAGTACCTGGCTGTCACGGACTGCGCGGATGTCCCCGGTGGCGCATTCGATCAACGGGCCACCGTCAAAGATGTCGATGTAGTCCCGATGTTCGAACCCTTCGGCCTTGAGCATGCCCAGTGCCGGTTCGGTGTTGGGGTGAACGCGGCCGATGACATTGCGCGCTGCCTCTGGCAGCAGACAGGTGGGCAACGGAAATTTGGGCATCAACTCTGCGATGAACGTCTTGTTGCCCAACCCTGTCAGGTAATCGGCGTCGGCGAAGTCCATTTTGAAGAAGTGTCGCCCCAAGCCTTCCCAGAACGGTGACACGCCCTCCTCGTCCGAGTAGCCGCGCATTTCGGCAATGACCTTTTCACCGAAGTGTTGACGAAACTCCGCCAGGAACAGAAACCGCGCCTTTGACAATAAGCGCCCATTCAAACCGCAGCGATGATCGGCGTGCAGGAACAGTGAACAGAGCTCCGAATGCCCGGTCATGTCATTGCCCAGGAACAAGGTCGGTAACTGCTGGTTGATCCCGAGGTTCTTCGACGCCGCGACAAACAGGCCCAACCGGTAGTTGTACCAGGGCTCACGCAAGCCTACGGCGCCGGCCAGGGCGCAAATGCCCACCACTTCGCGGCGTTCACTCTCCAGTACAAACAGGTAGTCCGCGTCGGCGCGCTCGGCCTCGCCGGCAAACGTCTTCGCCGCCCATTCCAGCCTTTGGCGCAGCCGTGAAGCGTCGGCGGGCAACGTCGTCAAACCGGCACCGGCGCTATGGGCCAAGGCCAGCAATGCCGGCAAATCCTCCGCTGTTGCAGGACGAACGATCATCGCGCTTGCTCCTGTGCGGCCTGTTGCCTGGGCAAAAAGACCTCCGCCAACATGCAGCGCGCACTGCCACCGCCGATGCGCTCGATCGTATCGATGTTCACCGGCAGCGGTGTGACGTGGGTTTCGATCAGGCGACGCTGGCCGGCGTCCAGCGATTGCCAGGCCGTGCGTGACATCACCAGCAAGGGTTCGCCTGCGGCGTTGTGGACTTCCAGCATGTTGCCGGCAAAGGATTCCAGTTGCGCCCAGTCCAGGTCGATCACGCGCTTTGCACTGGCTTCGAGCCGCGAGCGCAGTACCAGGCGTTCATCCGGATCGGTGACAGACGCCAGGCAAACCGGCGCCAGGCGAGTGCCGACACTCATCATCACGTTGGTGTGATAAATCGGCACGCCCTGACGGTCCACCGCGTTGAAAGCGCACAGCTCATAGCCCAGATGGCCGACCAACCGATCCAGTGCCTGCGCATGAGTGCGCGTGGAATAACCGGCGTAGCAAATACGTTGTTCCCGGTCCAGCACCATGCTGCCGGTGCCCTCCAGAAAAACCTCCTGCTGTTCAAGATCGGAGAGGTCCAGCAGTTGCTCGACCCGATACTGGTCCCGTAGCCAGTCGAGAACGCCCTTGTCCCGCTCAAGGCGCCTGTTGTGGCCTTGCATCGGGTACAGCACCAGCGTGCCGTCCGGGTGGCTGCTCCACCAGTTGTTGGGAAAGATCGAATCCGGTGTATGCGGCGCTTCGCGATCATTGTGCACCAGCACCTCGACGCCATGCCGGCGCAGCGCAGCGACATAACCGTCGAACTCCGCAAGCGCCTTGAGTTGCACATCTTCAGCGGCGGCTGCCGGACGCTGGAAACGGTTGTTCGCCGCAGTGTCCTGGTTGAAGGAGAAACGTGTCGGGCGAATCATCAAAACAGTATTGGTGGTTTGCATGAGGACAGATTCAATGAGGTTCGAGAGAGGCTCATTGTCTGTTCCAAGGCCCGGAAAACCCGGTTGATAAAGGGCGTGGAGGTGACTGAAACGGCTGAAATCGGTGGGCCCTGCAGCCGATCTCCAACCCAGGGGACAGACTGCTTGACTGTCCCCTGGGCTTACATCACATCTCCCCGGTCAAACGATGCCCAACGCCTTGAGGATCACCAGCGACGTCTCTGCAAACGCTTGAGCCTGTTCAGTCAGCTCAGCGATATTTTCTTCGGCCGTGGTCAACGGTGCATTGTCCTTGACGAGGACTTCGCCTTGTTCGCTGAGGATGGCCCACACCAGTTGTGCCCATTGAGCCGGATGTTTGTTGCCTTGCTTGATCGATATCAGGAACAGCTGCTGGAAGCGGCTGACCGGCACACCGCCGCCCGTGACCGGGCTGGCCAGGACCTGGATCTTGTTGCTCAGCAGCGAGCGTTTGCACAGCTGCAGGTTGAGCGTGCTGCAGCGCTGCTGTACCCGCTGCTCGGCCGCTTCGCTTTGACACGGCGCCACGGCCCCCATTCCTACCAGTACAGTGATGGCCTGAACCAGATCGTCATAAAGCATCGAGGGCACGGCCCCTGATATCTGGCGCAAGGTTTTCGGTGCATAGGCGTTGGCCGCCAGCGCGTCGAGTACAGGACCATAGACCTCTGCCTGCAGCGTCGCTTCGCCCGCAGGCCCGCTGATGGTGTCCGACACGCTCTCGGCGACCTGCAGCAGGACAAAACGTGTGTTGAACATCGCCTGGCGCTGTTCAGCGGCGGACAGTCGATTGGCGCCCCGCACGTACAGGTCGCGACGGAAATGCTGATTGACGAAGTAATCACGCGCCTGCTCGCGCACGATCGGGTGCTCGATGCCTTCCAGAAAGTCCATGCCCTGCGCGTTCAAGTTGAGCGGATCCACTGAATCCAGCGGCACAGCTGTCGTGGCGTAGTCGAGTTTGGCCGGGGCCAGCGCATCGACCACGTCGGTGAAGTACATGCAGTTCCAGTCGCGGTTGAAGTACTCATGGGCGACGTACTGGCGATTCTGCGCCTTGATGCTCTGCAGCTTGGCGTCAAGGTTCGGGGCCGTGCCGGCGTAGTTCGGATTGGCCGCAAGCAGTGCTTCGGAGAATTGCAGCGCTGCGTCTATGCGCTGGTCCGGACGTACCGCGGTGTGGTTGGCGAACCGGTCGTGCAGGCTGAACAGATGACGCAATGGCGCCGAAGGCGACCATCCGGGGAAGCAGTTGTAGCTGATGTACAGCAGACCACCCGGCTTGAGGTGACGGCGGGCGAATTCGACGATCAGTTTCTGGTTGTCGCGGCTGACCCAGGTCCAGATGCCATGCAGGCTGATGCTGTCAAATTGTGGCAAGTCATCGCGCGCCAGCAGTTGCTCGAAGCTGTCGTCATACAGCTTTGCATCACTGTTCCAGGCTGTCGCCAGTGCATTGGCATGGGCTGCCTGGCCCGGGTGGAAGTCGGTCCCCACATAGGATCCCGGATTGGCTGCGGCATGGATATTGATCGAGACGCCCTGGCCAAAACCCAATTCGCAGTGATGGCCGTCGGCCGACTCAAGGCTGGTAAAACCGCGCAACAACAAGCAAAAGCGCTGGAAGACTGGATTGATTTCCCGGCTATAGCTGTAGGTGTAGCCCTCGTCCGTAAAATACCCTTCGTTCCAGGAATCGCTCATGCTCGTGCCCCTATTATTTCGAGAGTGAAAATTCGCTCTTATAAGGGGTAGCCGTTGCGTACGACAAGCAGAAAAACGCGAGTGAATCGCTGAAGGCTCAAAAGCGGGAGGTCAGCGCCTGTGGCCTGCCCTGCATCGTGCACATAAGCCATCATTGCGGGCCGGTCACAGGCGGTGATCCGTTGCTCTATCCCATCATGGTCTTGACCATCGCCAGCTCCGGATGGCTCACCAATTTGTCAATGTGCAAGTCCGGATCATCGAACCATACCTCGGACAACACCCGATAATGCTCCATGTCCCGGCAACGCATGCGCAGGCTGTAATCGAAGGCACCGCTGATCAGGCGACACTCCAATACATGAGGACACTCACGGACCTTGGCTTCGAAGGCTTTTTGCGCCGCCCGGCCACTCTGGTTCGACAGCGCCACCAGCACCAGCAGCGACAAGCCCGGCGCCAGTTTTTTCTCATCGAGAATCGCGCCATACCCGCGAATGACGCCGAGCTGTTCGAGCTTGCGTACCCTTTCCAGGCACGGCCTGGGGGTCAGGTGCACACGCTCGGAGAGCTTTTGATAGGTGATGCGCCCTTCATGGCGCAGCACGTCAATGATTGCCTGATCGATACGGTCAAGTACGATCGACAGATCGCGGATATCGGCCATGTACGCCTTACCTCACTTCAAACGACCCGATAGAAATTGCTGCAAACGTTCGCTGTTTGGCTGGTCGAGAATCGTAGCATCACCCTGCTCCTCGACCCGCCCCTGATGCAAGAACAACACCTGGCTTGAAACCTGCCGGGCAAAGCCCATTTCGTGGGTCACCATCAGCATGGTCCGGCCCTCTTCGGCCAGCGCCTGAATGACCTTCAATACCTCACCCACCAGTTCCGGATCGAGCGCCGAGGTCGGCTCGTCGAACAACAGGATCTCCGGTTCGACCGCCAGGGCACGGGCAATTGCCACCCGCTGCTGCTGGCCGCCGGAGAGAAACGCCGGGTATTGATCGGCCACCCGCTGCGGCAACCCGACCTTGTCCAGATAAGCTCGCGCGCTGTCTTCGGCGGCCTTGCGACTCATGCCGAGAACCCGACACGGCGCCAGCACGATGTTCTCCAGTACGGTCAGGTGGCTCCAGAGATTGAAATGCTGAAAGACCATCGCCAACCGGGTACGCAGACGCTGCAACTGCCTGGGGTCAGCCACGCGCATGCCACCCGCGCCCTGCCGGGTCAGCACCCGTTCACCGTCCAGTGCGATGGCCCCTTCGTCCGCCCGCTCCAGAAAGTTGATACAACGCAACATGGTGCTTTTACCCGAGCCGCTGGCGCCGATCATGCTCACCACGTCCCCCGCCCGCGCGTTCAACGAGACGCCCTTGAGCACTTCGTTGTCACCAAAACGTTTATACAGATTTTCAACCGTGAGTTTGTACATGCATGCACTCCTGGAGCGGCGCACTGAACGACGCCGCTCTGGATGGAAAATGGGCAATGGAAAGTGGAACTTCAGTGCGCAGGCCCAAGGAAATTCAGCCAGCGTTTCTCCGCCAGACGGAACGCTGCAACCAACCCGAACGACAGCATCAGGTACAACAGACCGGCAATACCGAACGCCTGGAAGGTCATGAAAGTCGCCGCATTGGCATCCCGTGCGATTTTGAGGATGTCCGGAATGGTCGCGGTGAACGCCACCGACGTCGCGTGCAACATCAGGATGACTTCGTTGCTGTAATACGGCAGAGCGCGACGCAACGCCGAAGGCAAAATCAGTTGCAGATACAG
Organism: Pseudomonas sp. NPDC089569; assembly: GCF_050280625.1. NCBI lineage: Bacteria > Pseudomonadati > Pseudomonadota > Gammaproteobacteria > Pseudomonadales > Pseudomonadaceae > Pseudomonas > Pseudomonas sp. NPDC089569. Next base: position 69,073 of record NZ_JBNNVQ010000003.1, on the reverse strand, counting down.
GCGCCAACCACTCAGGCCATAGGCATGGGCGGCTTCGATTTCACCATAGGGAATGCTGCGAATCGCCCCGGCGAAAATTTCCACGGTGTAGGCGCAGGTATTGAGCGTGAAAGCCAGCAGGGTGCAGTTCATCGCGTCACGGAAGAAGGCTTCCAGCAACGGCTGCGAACGCACCGCCGCCATACCGTAAATGCCGCTGTAGCAAATCAACAGTTGGATATACAGCGGTGTGCCACGAAACACGTAGGTGAACAACTGCACCGGCCAACGCAGCACGCGCCAGCGCGAAACCCGCAGGATCGCCAGCGGCAGCGACAGGACAAAGCCCATCGCGATACTCGCCACCAGCAGCCACAGGGTCATGGCCAGCCCGGTAAGGGTCTCGCCATCGCTGTAGAGGAAGGGTTTCCAGTATTCGGCTATCAACTCGATCATCGCGCCATCCCCCGCACACCCTGGTTGTAGCGCCGCTCCAGCACTCGCAATACGGCGTTCGAAGCACTGGTGATCAGCAGATACAGCGCCGCCGCCAGCAACAGGAAGTCGAGCATGTTGAAGGTGCTCTTGCCGGCCTCCTGCGCCACTTTGACCAGGTCCGACAGACCGATGATCGACACCAGCGCCGTGGCCTTGAGCAACACCAGCCAGTTGTTGCCCAGGCTCGGCAAGGCGAAACGCATCATTTGCGGGAACACCACGAAGCGAAAGCGCTGCCAGCGATTCAGACCAAAGCAGGCGGCGGCTTCCTGTTGCCCATGGGGGACGCTCAGAATCGCCCCACGAAACGTCTCGGTGAAGTACGCGCCGTAAATGAAGCCGAGGGTGACGATACCGGCCGCGAACGGATCGATTTCCATATAGGGCCAGCCCATGACCTCGGTCAGGCTGCTCAACCAGCCTTGCAGGCTGTAGAAAATCAACAGCATCAGCACAAGGTCCGGCACGCCACGGATCAATGTGGTGTAAAAGGTGGCCGGCAGGTTGAGCAGCTTCAATGGCGACAGTTTTGCCGCGGCACCAAGCAGCCCCAGCGCCATGCTCACCAGCAGCGCCAGCGCCGACAGTTTGAGGGTGACCCAGGTGCCATGCAGCAACAACGGGCCATAGCCTTGCAGGGCCGAAAGATCGCCCCCGATCAGATTCAGGAAGGAATTCACGCCAGTCACCTGTCTTGAAGCGCCCCGGCCGCTGCGAAACAGCGGCCGTCAGGCGCGGGGATCAGTTGTTATAAAGGTCGAGATCGCCGAAATGCTTTTGCTGGATCTGCGCGTAGATACCCTTTTCGTGCAGGGCCTTGATGGCGGCATTGAGCATGCCTTTGAGTTCGTCGTTGTCCTTGCGCACACCGATAGCGATTTCCGACGGCACCAGCGGGTCGCTGATGCCTTCGCTGTTCTGGAAGGCAGCACCTTGCGGCGTTGCCAGGAAGCTCATTTGCGCTTGCAGCTTGTCCTGGATCGAGGCGTCCAGCCGCCCATAAACCAGGTCGGCGTACACCTGGTCCTGGTTCTGATAGGCCCGCAGTTTCACCCCGCCCGGTGCCAGTTTGGCCTTGGCGTAGGTTTCCTGAATCGTGCCCTGCATGTAACCGATGGTTTTACCGCGTAGCGACTCGGCGGTGGGCAAGAGCCCCGAGTCCTTGCGAGTGACAATGGCGGTCGGGCCGGCATACAGGCGATCGGTGAAATCGATCTGTTTTTTGCGCGTGTCCGTGACGGTCATCGACGATTCGATGGCGTCGAACTTGCCGGCCTTGAGCCCCGGAATCAACCCGTCGAAGTCATTGCTGACCCAGACGCAGGTCACTTTCAACTCGGCGCAGATTGCGTTGCCCAGGTCCACGCCAAACCCTTGCACGCCCCCGTCGGCGGTGGTCGATTCAAAGGGCGGATAGCTGGGGTTGACGCCAAAACGCAGTTCTTTCCACTCCTTGGCGCTGGCGCCGGTGGCGCAGCACAGCAAGGCGAGTGCCGGTAAGGTCAGCCATTTGATGTTCATCTTCTTGAGTCCCGGAATATTTGGATTTATCGCGGTCTGGCGCCAGGGCCGGACCACTCTTTTTGACAGGGGCAGAGAATCGATGCGGTCTTGGCCGCAGCCGTGTTTGTTGTTGTTTTCGACTGAAATGGAGCCAGTCGTCGGGCAATGCAGTCCATCTCACGCGATAGCACGGAGCGCTTGAAACGGACCGCCAGAATGCCAATGACCGGGATGGCGTTGGTGTCGAAACCTCACGCACAAACAGCGCGTTCGTGCTGAAGGGAGAGCCTTCACAGCCGATTATGTCGTCGGCCGTCGTAGCAAGGGGCGACTCACGGCTCGCCTGCAACCAGCCTGACTCTGTGGCAGTCGGAAGGACCGAGTTTCTGGCCACTCGAGGAACGAACCTCAATCGGCATCAGAGGCTGGCCGGACTCGTTGTCCAGCAATATCGAGCGCGTCTCTTGCTGGCTGAACAGGAAACGCTCGCCCCATTGCCGCATGCTGACCACAGCAACTGTAGAGCGCAGTGCTCAAGCGTTCTGCTCGATATCCGATGTGAAGTAACGGCATGGACTGCAGCAACGCCTGGGATACCTCTGTTTCATATGCCGTCAACTACACTGACTCGACGCACTGCTGCCCAGAGGCTTCAAGCATGGCAACCAAAAATGCGATCGTGTTTGCTGGCGGTGGTAGCCTGGGGGCCGTCCAGGTGGGCATGTTGCGAGCCCTGGTCGAGGCCGATGTCCGATTCGACCTGGTGGTGGGTGCTTCAGTGGGTGCCATCAACGGTGCCTACTTTGCCGCAAGACCCGATGCCGCCGGTGTCGAGGCGCTCGCCGGTTTCTGGCGCGGCCTGCGTAAAACGGACATCTTTCCCCTGTCCTGGCTCGATACCTGTAGAGGACTGATCAAACGGCGCGGGTTTCTGCTGCAACCGGCGGCCTTGAAGCGACTGCTTGACCAGGCTTTACCGATCCACCGCATCGAGGATGCGAAACTCCCTCTGTACATCGTCACCACCGACCTGCTCAGCGGTGCCGAGACGGTACTGTCCAGTGGCGAACTGGAACAGGCGCTACTGGCCAGCGCTGCCATACCGCTGGTGTTTCCCAGTGTACAAATCGCCGATCAGTTTCTGATTGATGGCGGCGTGGCCAGCAATACGCCTATTTCAAGTGCCGTAGCCCTGGGCGCCACCAACGTCGTGGTGGTCCCCACCGGCATGAGTTGCGCCCTGACCCAACCACCCCGAGGCCTGGTGGCCCTGGCCCTGCACACCGTCAACCTGATGAGCATGCGCCAACTGGTGAGCGACATCGAACACTTCCGCACCCTCACCAGCCTGCACATCGTTCCGCCTTTATGCCCCGTGGATGTTTCGGTGTTCAACTTTGCCCAGACCGAGTCCCTGTTGCAGCGCGCTTATGAGCAGACGCTGCGGTGGCTGGATCGTGGCGGACTCGAGCGCACCAAGGTGCCGGGCGCCTTGACGCTCCACAACCATGCGCATGAGCATTGAGCTTGGAGCTTAGGCATTAGAGCTTTGAGTGTGGGATGTACGTTCCAGATAGGCTTTTGGCGAAAGCCCGGTCTCTTCGCGGAAACAACGATAGAAGGTCGACAACGAGCGAAACCCTGCCGCGCGGGCCAGCTCGTCGATGCGGGTCGTGGTCACGACGTTCTCCAGTTGCCCCAGCAAATGACGCAAGCGCATCTGATTGATGTGCTGGTAGAAACTGCAGCCCATTACCTGGTTGAGGAAGAAAGAGATCTGATTGCGTGTATAGCCAGTGGCCGCCGCCACCTGCGCCATGTCCAGATCCGGATTCAGGTAGGGCTGCTGATCCTGGAAATACTGCAACAGATCGCTGGCCAGCAAGCTTAGCTGGCGCGCGGATAAACCGAGGCGGCTGGAGGCGACTCGCGAGGACGGCGTCGACGCGATGGTGGGTTGCTGCCCCACCAGCGTCGAGTGTTCGTTGACTCGCACCACCTTCCCCGCATGAACGGTCAAGGCCTCGCATGCCTGGAACGACACCAGCCCCTGGGTGCCGCGCAACGTCACCTGGTACTGCAGGAAAGCGGTGTCACCGTCAACGCGCAAGCGGTCGACATAGTGCTGCGTTTCATCGCCTGCCGCCGGCATGCTGGACAACAGGTAGTCACGCAGCTCATGGGGAGCAATTCGGCGCCCCTGAAAAAAATCGTTGTACTCGACCTGCGGGTCGAGCAGCGTCAGCAACGTATCAATATCGCGTCGGCGCCAGGCCTGGTGGTAACGCAGGATCAGCGCATGGGTTTGCGCGCTGGCCGGATCCTGCCGAAAGGTCTCGGTGCCCAGGGAAACACGTTTGTCCTGACTCTCTTCACGCTTATCCATTGTCCCGCCATCACTTTGATTTTTACGCGCGTGCCCGCAGGCAACCGTCGAGCATTTCCGGGGGCGCTGTAGCGGGTAACCTGCTGCCATCATCGTCCGACGCATCGCCGGAGTCCCTTATGCAGTTACACGCTTCGCTGGTTAACGCCCACCCGAAACCTTACTGGATCGACAGCGTTTCACAATCCCCACCTCGCCCATCTGTGAGCGGCAACCCGCACTTCGACCTGACCGTGGTCGGCGGTGGCTTCACGGGCCTCTGGACAGCCCTGTTGGCTCGCCAGCGCTGGCCATCGCGAAGCATCGCCTTGCTCGAAGCCCGACGTTGCGGCGGCGAAGCCAGCGGACGCAATGGCGGGTTCTGCGCGCCAAGCATCTCCCATGGTGTCTCCAATGCGTTGAAGCGATGGCCGACGGAGGCCGAACGCTTGATCCGCCTGGGCCGGCAAAATCTCGACGAGTTGGCCAACGATCTTCAGCGCCTGGGCATGCAGGTCGAGTTTGAACGCGAAGGCAAACTGAACCTGGCCAGCCAACCGTGGCAGATCGAAGGCTTGCGCTCGATGCAGCGCAACTACGCCCGCTTCGGTATTGAATGCGAATGGCTTGAGGGCAATGCGCTGAATCAGCGCCTCGACTCCCCCGTCTACTCCGCGGGCCTGTTCGAAACGAACTACGCCCTGCTCAACCCGGCCAAAATGGCCGCGGAACTTCGCCGCGTTTGCCTTGAGCAAGGGGTTCAGATATTCGAGCAAAGCCCTGTGCTGGAGTTGCGCGCGGAAAGGGACAGCCTGCTGATTCGCACACCGGACGCTGACGTGCGCACAGGCCAGGTTGCGCTGGCCACCAACATTGCACCGCCATTGTTGGGACACCTGGCCTCCAGTGTGATTCCGGTCTACGACTACACGCTGGTCAGCGAACCGTTGAGCCAGGCACAGTTGCAAGCGATCGGCTGGACCGGTCGCCATGGCATTGCCGATGCCGGCAATCAATTCCACTACCTGCGCAAGACCGCCGACAACCGGATTCTCTGGGGCGGCTACGATGCCATTTACCACTTTGGCAGTCGTCGCGATGAAGCACTGACGCAACGCCCCGAGAGCTTCAATCGGCTGGCCGAACAGTTCCGCGAAGCCTTCCCGCCCCTGCGCGATGTCTCCTTCAGTCATATCTGGGGCGGCATCATCGACACCTCGGCGCGCACCACGCTGTTCACCGGCTGCGAACACCAGGGCCGCGTTGCCTATGCCATGGGTTTTACCGGCCAGGGTGTATCGGCAAGCCGCTTCGCCGCACAGAACATGCTCGATTTGCTGGCCGGTGAACGCACCGAAAGAACCGAGCTGATGATGACCCGCAAAGCCCCCTTTCGATTTCCGCCGGAGCCCCTGCGCTATGTCGGCGTAAAGCTGGCACAGCACGCATTGGCGCGGGAGGACCGCAATGGCCACCGCAACCTGCTGCTCAAATCCTTCGATGCCTTGGGCATCGGTTTCGACTCTTGATCGGAGAACATCATGACAACCGCCCTGCCCAAACACGTCATCGACTTCAAGAACCCGACACTTGACCCACTGGAGCGCGAGATCAACGACCCGGTAGTGGTCGATGCGCCTTACCTCAGTTCAACCTGGAAACATTTCACCGCACCGGAAAAAAAAGCATACGCCGGCATCTGGGAGGCAGGCCCTCATCTGGAGCGTTGCCAATGTGATTTCGATGAGCTCTGCCACATTCTTGAGGGCACCGTCAGGCTGACAGATGCCGAAGGTCAAAGCCGCACATTCGGCCCCGGTGATTCCTTTGTCGTAGCGGCGGGATTCCAGGGAACCTGGGAGAACCTGACAGCGGTTCGAAAGGTGTTTTTCATCCTGGGCTGAATCCCTTTGTCGAATCACCGCACCGAAAAATGCCGCCTGTCGTGAGATGAGCGGCTTTTTTTTGCCCTGAACAAGACCTTCCAGCCTCAACCCGGCGCCTGAGCGCGCAGCCGTACGCCCATACGGTTGTGCGGCTTTTCCCAATCCGGATACGCCGCAATCCCTCCATTTTGTCGCCTTGCGACCAGAAACTCCTTTCTGGCTCTTGCGCATCCTATATTATGGTATACCATCATACGCACAGACACCTTTCCACCCTGAAACGGAGCAGTCCATGAGTTTCGAAATCCGCAAGATCGTCAGCTATGTCGAAGAAACCCTTATCGAAGGCGGCAAAGCCACCGACAAGCCCGTAACCATGGTCGGCCTGGCTGTCGTGATGAAAAACCCCTGGGTGGGCAACGGCTTCGTCGAAGACCTGAAACCGCAGATCCGCGCCAACTGCTCCGACCTCGGTGCACTGATGGTTGAACGCCTGGTGGGCCTGATCGGCGGCGCCGAAAAAATCGAAGCTTATGGCAAGGCCGCCGTGGTCGGTGCCGATGGCGAAGTCGAACACGCTTCCGCCGTCATCCATACCCTGCGCTTCGGCAACCACTACCGCGAAGCGGTCAAGGCCAAGAGCTACCTGAGCTTCACCAACAAGCGCGGCGGCCCGGGCACCTCGATCCAGATTCCGATGATGCACAAGGACGACGAAGGTCTGCGTTCGCACTACATCACCCTGGAAATGAAGATCGAAGACGCGCCACGTGCCGACGAAATCGTCGTCGTCCTGGGTTGCGCCGATGGCGGCCGTGTGCACCCGCGCATCGGCAACCGTTACATCGATCTGGAAGAACTGGCGGCCGAAAAAGCCCAGTAACCGATCGGTCACTACAACAAAAAAGGTATGCAGGAGCGCTCCATGATTCGGCTCACCGCTGAACAAACCCCGGCTGGAACCAGTTACCTGGCGACCGGCCAAGGCCAGCCCGTGGTCTTGATCCACGGCGTGGGCCTGAACAAAGAAATGTGGGGCGGTCAGATCGTTGGCCTGGCCACGAAGTACCGCGTCATCGCCTACGACATGCTCGGTCATGGCGCCAGCCCGCGTCCGGAAAACGGCACGCAGCTGCTCGGGTATGCCGATCAGCTACTGGAGCTGCTCGATCACCTGCAATTGCCCAAGGCAGCGGTGATCGGCTTTTCCATGGGCGGACTGGTGGCGCGGGCCTTTGCCCTGCACTACCCGCAACGCCTGCAAAGCCTGGTGGTGCTCAACAGCGTCTTCAACCGCACCGCCGAACAGCGTGCCGGCGTGATCGCGCGCACCAGCCAGGCCGCCGAACACGGGCCGGACGCCAACGCCGAAGCGGCGCTGTCACGCTGGTTCAGCCGCGAGTACCAGGCGGCCAACCCGGCGCAGATCGCTGCAATTCGCCAGACATTGGCAGGCAATGACCCCCAGGGTTACCTGACCACTTATGAACTGTTCGCCACCCAGGACATGTACCGCGCCGACGACCTGGGCACCATCCAGGTACCGACGCTGATCGCCACCGGAGAGCTGGACCCCGGATCGACCCCGGACATGGCCGAGCAATTGGCCGGGCGCATTGCCGGTGCGAAGGTTGCCGTACTCGCCGAGCAGCGGCATATGATGCCCGTAGAATCGCCGCGCCTGGTCAACCAGCTGTTGCTGGAGTTTCTCGACGCCGCACACACCCGACAAAACCATATAAAGGGGATCGTTGCATGACACTCGCACGCTTCCAGATGTGCATCGGCGGTGAATGGGTCGATGCCCTGTCCGGCAAGACCTTCCAAAGCCTGAACCCGGCCCTGGCCGAACCTTGGGCTGAACTGCCCGATGCCGATGAAGCCGACGTCGAACGCGCCGTGCAGGCCGCGCAAACCGCTTTCGACAGCCTGGCCTGGCGTGGCCTGACCGCCACCGCTCGTGGCAAGTTGCTGCGACGCCTGGGCGACTTGATTGCAGAAAACAAGGAACAACTGGCACAGCTGGAAAGCCGTGACAACGGCAAGCTGATTCGCGAGACCCGTGGCCAGGTCGGCTATCTGCCGGAGTTCTTCCACTACACCGCAGGCCTTGCCGACAAACTCGAAGGCGGCACCCTGCCGCTGGACAAGCCGGACCTGTTTGCCTACACCGTGCACGAAGCCATGGGCGTGGTCGCCGCGATCATTCCCTGGAACAGTCCGCTGTACCTGACCGCGATCAAACTGGCGCCGGCCCTGGCGGCGGGCAACACTATCGTGATCAAGCCTTCCGAACACGCCTCGGCGACCATCCTGGAACTGGCTCGCCTGGCGCATCAGGCCGGTTTTCCACCGGGTGTGGTCAACGTCGTCACTGGCTACGGCCCCAGCACCGGCGCGGCCCTGACCCGCCATCCGCTGGTGCGCAAGATTGCCTTCACCGGTGGTGCAGCCACCGCGCGTCACGTGGTGCGCAGCAGTGCCGAGAACTTCGCCAAGCTGTCGCTGGAACTGGGCGGCAAATCGCCGAACATCATTTTCGCCGACGCCGACCTCGACAGCGCGATCAACGGCGCCATCGCCGGGATCTATGCCGCCTCGGGGCAAAGCTGCGTGTCCGGCTCGCGCCTGCTGGTTCAGGACGAGATCTACGACGAGTTCGTCGCTCGCCTGGTGGAACGCGCCCAGCGCATCCGCATCGGCAACCCGCAGGAAGACAGCAGTGAAATGGGCCCGATGGCCACCGCACAACAACTGGCTGTAGTCGAAGGACTGGTCGCCGACGCCATCGCCGAAGGTGCGCGCCTGCGCACCGGCGGCAAGCGCCCGGCTGGCGTGGGAGATGGCTGGTTCTACGAGCCGACCCTGTTCGAGTGCGACCGCAACTCGATGAAAATCATGCAGGAAGAAGTGTTTGGCCCGGTGGCCTCGGTCATCCGTTTCAAGGACGAGGCCGAAGCGCTGGCCATCGCCAACGACTCTCAGTTCGGCCTCGCCGCCGGCATCTGGACCCGCGACCTGGGCCGCGCCCATCGCCTGGCCCGGGACGTGCGCTCGGGGATCATCTGGGTCAACACCTACCGTGCCGTTTCGGCCATGGCACCGATCGGCGGTTTCAAGAACAGTGGCTACGGACGCGAAAGCGGCATCGATTCGGTGCTGGCCTACACCGAGCTGAAAACGGTGTGGATCAACCTTTCCCAGGCACCCATGCCTGATCCGTTCGTGATGCGCTAGGAGTCCAGCAAAATGATCGAACCCGGCATTTACAAAGACGTCATGGGCTCCTTCCCGTCCGGCGTCACGGTGGTCACCACCCTCGACCCGCAAGGCGGCATCGTCGGCATCACCGCCAGCGCATTCAGTGCGCTGTCGATCGATCCGGCACTGGTGCTGTTCTGCCCCAACTACGCCTCCGACACCTATCCGGTGCTGCGTGACAGCAAGCAGTTTGCGATTCACCTGCTGTCCGCCGACCAGACCGCCGAAGCCTACGCGTTTGCCGGTAAAGGCAAGGACAAGGCCAACGGCATCGATTGGCATTTGAGCGAGTTGGGCAACCCGATCCTGGGCAAGGCCACGGCAATCATCGAGTGCGAACTGTGGCGCGAATACGATGGCGGCGATCACGCCATCATCGTCGGCGCGGTGAAAAACCTGATCCTGCCCGAGCAGCCGGTGACCCCGATGATCTACCACAAAGGCAAGCTGGGGCCGCTGCCGAGCCTGACCTGACGGGTTAACAGAGGACCCTGTGGGAGCTGGCTTGCCAGCGATTGCGATGGATCATTCGATGAAAATGTCGACTGATATGCCGTCATCGCTGGCAAGCCAGCTCCCACAGGAATTGGTGATGCGAGGGAAATGATGAGTAACGAAAAGTACGAAAAAGGCCTGCAGATCCGCACGCAAGTGCTGGGCGAGGCCTATGTGAACCGCTCCATCGAGAACGCCGACGACTTCACCCGCCCCTTGCAGGAAATGGTCACCGAGTACTGCTGGGGACATGTCTGGGGTCGCGAGGGCTTGTCGCTCAAGGAGCGCAGCATGATCAACCTGGCGATGATCTCGGCCCTCAATCGGCCGCACGAACTCAAGCTGCATGTACGCGGCGCCTTGCGTAACGGACTGAGTCGTGAGCAAATACGCGAAATTTTGCTTCAGGTCGGCATTTACTGCGGCGTCCCCGCGGCCGTGGACAGTTTCCGGCTCGCCCGTGAAGCCTTCGCCGAAGCCGATGCCGAGGCCTCCAGTCAACCCTCGGCTGTTTGATCTGAACGGGCACCGTTGATGCCCGTTCTGCATGGACAGCCACATTCAGAGCGGACCCCATGAAACGCCTGCCACTCGACGACAGCTTCAAGGTCAATCGCAACCCCGTCACCCTGCGCGAAATCGTGCTGGATAAACTGCGAAGCGCCATCATGAACTTCCAGCTTCTGCCGGGAGATCGCCTGGTCGAGCGCGACCTCTGCGATCGCCTTGGCGTAAGCCGCACCTCGGTACGCGAAGCCTTGCGTCACCTGGAATCCGAAGGCCTGGTGGAATTCGCCGATGCCAAGGGCCCAAGGGTGGCGATCATCACCCTGGCCGATGCCGTGGACATCTATGAGCTGCGCTGCGTGCTCGAAGGCCTGATCGTCCAGTTGTTCACCCTGCGGGCCAAGGCCAAGGACATCAAGGCCCTGGAAAAAGCCCTCGAAGAAAACCGCCAGGCACTCAAGGAAGGGGAACTTCAGCAGGTCATCGACTCGGTGCAAGGTTTCTACGACGTGTTGCTCGAAGGCTCCGGCAACCACGTCGCGGCCACTCAACTGCGTCAGCTGCAAGCACGGATCAGCTACCTGCGCGCCACGTCCGTGTCCCAGGAAAACCGTCGCGGAGCCAGCAACCAGGAAATGGAGCGCATGGTCGAGGCGATCAAGAGCGGTGATGCGCTGGCCGCTCACCAGGCCTGCGTCGATCACGTCCGTGCCGCCGCCACCGTTGCCCTCGAATACCTCAAGCGCAAGCAGGAAGAAACCGGGGCGACTCCCGAAATCACCCTGCCCATCGCACTCAAAGAACCTCGCATAGGTCGTTGATCATGTTCAGCCCGAGCTTTTGTCCGAAATGCGGCGGTAATGACCTCAAGTCACAGCTGCCGCCGGGCGATACGCACGAGCGCCTGATGTGCCGCGGTTGCGGCTACATCCACTACGTCAATCCGAAAATCATTGCCGGCTGCATCATCGAGCAGGATGGCAAATACCTGTTGTGCCAACGCGCCATCCCGCCGCGTCCCGGTACCTGGACGCTGCCGGCAGGCTTCATGGAGGCCGGCGAAACCACCGAGCAGGCGGCCTTGCGCGAGGTCTGGGAAGAGAGCGGCGTGCGCGCGGAGATTCATTCGCCCTATTCGATCTTCAGCGTGCCGAAGATCAGTGAGGTGTACATCATCTTCCGCGCCGTCGCCCTGGAAATCACCGGCCAGCATGGGCCGGAGACCCTGGACTACAAATTCTTCGCGCCCCAGGACATTCCCTGGGACAGCATCTACTACCCGGCGATCCGGCAGATTCTCGAACGCTACATCGAGGAACGCGAAGCCGGGGTCTACGGCATCTACATGGGCAACGACGACAGCGGGAAGATTCACTTCATTCGCTGATGGGGTTGTGGGTGTTCGTTATCTGAAGGCGCTGTGCAGATTCTGTGGGGGCGGCTAACCCGGCATCAATGCCGGGTTGCCCACTGCGCAGAACCTCCACTCGGCCTCTCGATGGGGCGTTGCGTGTACCGCTGTAGGAGCCAGGCTTGCCGGCGAAAGCGATCTCAGGTACGCCTTCGCCGGCAAGCCTGGCTCCTACAAGCTGTTCCCCGTCGGGAGACCGAGTGGAGGTTCTGCGCTCGGCCTCTCGAGGGGCAAGAAGGTCAAGATCAAGATCAAAATCCAAAGCACAGCTATCGACCTGTCCTGTAGGAGCACGGCTTGCCGGCGAAAGCGATCTCAGGTACGCCTTCGCCGGCAAGCCTGGCTCCTACAAGCTTTTCCCCGTCGGAAGGCCGAGTGGAGGTTCTGCGCAGTGGGCAACCCGGCATGGATGCCGGGTTAGCCGCCCTCGGCCAAGGATGGCCGATGGCGGCGGGCCCACGGAGCGGGACCGGAGCGAGGGAACCTGGAGCGAAGCGCAGGGCCGGACGTCAGGGGAGCGGCGTTTTGGTTACTTTGGCGCGACAAAGTGACCCGCCGTAAGGGCGGAACCATTAGCCGCCACGACCGCAGCAATGGATATGCTCACCTTCAAAAGCCTTTCAATTGATGCGCCACGTTATATCGGAATGCCACCGGAGCAAGATCAAGATCAAAAGCCGAAGCGAGGCGGCTGGTAAGCGGGTTGGTCGTGTCGCTTGCGATGGCGGTCGCTACCATCGACCAAGGCCAGGCCTTGCCACCCACCGGCATGACACCGCCGGTTTTTCGTCTCCGATACAAATCCCCTTTACCTCCTCAATCCTCCAAGTCCTTTGTTTCTCGGGCTTCGCGCCGCAAAAAACAAGTTGGTCTGCAAATTGCTTGTGGCTCATGAGTACAGCAGTGGGCGGCAAACGTCCGGCGGGCAGAGGAAAGATTGTGGACAAGTACCTTTATGTGGCAATGACCGGCGCCAGCCAGAATGCACTGGCGCAAAAGGCTCATGCCAACAACCTGGCGAACATCTCCACCAACGGCTTCCAGAAAGACCTGGAGCAGGCGCGTTCGATGCCGGTGTTCGGTGACAGCTTTCCGGCGCGTGCGTTTGCCATGTCCGAACGCCCGGCCACCGATTTCTCTCCTGGCGCCCTGGTGGAAACCGGTCGCGACCTGGATGTTGCCGTTCAAGGCAGCGGTTGGATGGCCGTACAGAACCCTGACGGCGGCGAAAGCTATGTGCGCACCGGCAGCCTGGTGGTTGATGCCCTGGGTGTGCTGCGCGCCGGCAACGGCATGCCGGTGATCGGCAATGGCGGACCGATTGCCGTGCCGCCCGAGCAGCAGATCGAAGTCGGTGAAGACGGCACCATCAGCATTCGTTCGATGGGCGAAGACCCTCGCGTGATGGCGGAAGTCGACCGCATCAAGCTGGTCAATCCGGACATCAAGAACATGACCAAGGGCCTGGACGGTTCGATCCACACCAAGGACGGCACCCCGGCGCAAGCCGATGCCAACGTCAAGCTGGTGTCCGGTTTCCTTGAGTCGAGCAACGTCAATGCCGTGGACGAAATGACCTCGGTGCTGGCCTTGTCCAAGCAATTCGAGCTGCACGTCAAGATGATGAACACCGCCAAAGAAGACGACCAGGCCATGGCTCGGGTCTTGCAGCTCAGCTAATTATCAGAACGTCGCGCCGTAAAACAGGCGCACGAGGAGAATCGAATGCTTCCGGCTCTATGGGTTGCCAAAACCGGTTTGTCCGCCCAGGACACCAACCTGACCACCATCTCCAACAACCTGGCCAACGTGTCGACCACGGGTTTCAAACGTGATCGTGCCGAGTTCCAGGACTTGCTCTATCAGATCAAGCGTCAGCCAGGCGCCCAGTCGACCCAGGACAGCGAACTGCCGTCGGGCCTGCAACTGGGTACCGGTGTGCGCATTGTCGGCACCCAGAAGAACTTCAACGCCGGCAGCCTGCAAACCACCGAGCAACCGCTGGACATGGCCATCGATGGCCGTGGTTTCTTCCAGATCCTGCAACCGGACGGCACCACGGCCTACACCCGTGACGGTACGTTCCACCTGGACTCCAATGGCCAGATCGTCAACGCCAGCGGTTTTGCCCTGCAACCGTCGATCGTCATTCCCAACGATGCCCAGACCTTCACCGTGGGCAAGGACGGCACCGTGTCGATTACCGTGGCCGGCAACCCGGCCTCCCAGGTGATCGGCAACCTGCAGACCGCCGACTTCATCAACCCGGCCGGCCTGCAAGCGGTGGGCGGCAACCTGTTCCTGGAAACCGCCGCCAGCGGCGCGCCGCAAGTCGGCACGCCAGGCCTGGCCGGTTTCGGCACCACGCTGCAGAACACCCTGGAAACCTCCAACGTCAGCACCGTCGAGGAAATGGTCAACATGATCACCACTCAGCGCGCCTACGAGATGAACTCCAAGGTGATCTCCACCGCCGACCAGATGCTCTCGTTCGTAACGCAGAATCTGTAATCAAGTCTATGCGGCGGCCTCGGGGTCGCCGGCAACACCGTGAGGTAGGGTCATGAAACGCATCGTCTCTGTTCTGGCACTGAGTGGGATCACCGCGCTGACCGGTTGTGTCGGTCCGACGCCCAAGCCCAATGACCCTTACTACGCCCCGGTGTTGCCGCGCACGCCACTGCCGGCTGCAGCGAACAATGGCTCGATCTATCAGGCCGGGTTCGAGCAGAACCTGTACTCGGACCGCAAGGCGTTCCGGGTCGGTGACATCATCACCATCACCCTGAACGAAAAGACCCAGGCCAGTAAAAACGCCAACTCGCAAGTGGCGAAAAACAGCAAGACCGGCATCGGCCTGACCTCGCTGTTCGGCTCCACACCCAACACCAACAACCCGTTCGGTAGCGGTGACCTGAGCCTGAACGCCAGCTATGAAGGCGACCGCGCGACCAAGGGCGACAGCAAGGCGGCGCAGGGCAACACCCTGACCGGCTCGATCACCGTGACCGTCGCCGATGTATTGCCCAACGGCATCATTGCCGTGCGTGGCGAGAAGTGGATGACCCTCAACACCGGTGATGAGCTGGTGCGGATTGCCGGCCTGGTTCGTGCCGACGACATCGCCACCGACAACACCGTATCGTCGACCCGGGTTGCCGATGCGCGCATCACTTATTCGGGCACCGGCTCGTTTGCCGATGCGAGTCAGCCGGGCTGGTTCGACCGTTTCTTCCTCAGCCCGCTGTTCCCTTTCTAAGTGGCTTTTCCGGTGAGCATGTTGAATTTCAGAAAACTCATGGTGGCCGCGCTCCTGATGTCCGCGGCTTTCAGTGCTCAAGCCGAGCGGCTGAAGGACATCGCCAGTATTTCCGGCGTGCGTTCCAACCAATTGATCGGTTATGGCCTGGTGGTGGGGCTTAACGGCACCGGCGACCAGACGACCCAGACGCCGTTCACCCTGCAAACCTTCAACAACATGCTTTCGCAGTTCGGCATCAAGGTGCCGCCGGGTTCGGGCAACGTGCAGTTGAAGAACGTCGCGGCGGTGTCGGTCAGTGCCGATTTGCCGGCGTTCGCCAAGCCGGGGCAGCAGGTCGACATCACGGTTTCATCCATCGGTAACTCCAAGAGCCTGCGCGGCGGCACCCTGCTGCTGACACCGCTCAAGGGTATCGATGGCAACGTCTATGCGATTGCGCAAGGCAACCTGGTGGTGGGCGGTTTCGATGCCGAGGGTCGCGACGGCTCGAAGATCACGGTCAACGTTCCTTCGGCCGGCCGCATCCCGGGCGGTGCCTCGGTCGAGCGGGCCGTGCCGAGCGGTTTCAACCAGGGCAACAGCCTGACGTTGAACCTCAACCGTTCCGACTTCACCACGGCCAAGCGCATCGTCGACAAAATCAACGACATGCTCGGTCCGGGCGTGGCCCAGGCGATCGATGGCGGTTCGATTCGCGTCACCGCGCCACTCGATCCGAGCCAGCGGGTCGACTACCTG
Source organism: Pseudomonas sp. NPDC089569 (assembly GCF_050280625.1). Taxonomy (NCBI): domain Bacteria; kingdom Pseudomonadati; phylum Pseudomonadota; class Gammaproteobacteria; order Pseudomonadales; family Pseudomonadaceae; genus Pseudomonas; species Pseudomonas sp. NPDC089569. The sequence goes on along the minus strand of NZ_JBNNVQ010000003.1, from coordinate 53,168 downwards.
TCGATCCTGGAGAACCTCGAGATCGATCCGGGTCAGGCTGTGGCGAAAGTCATCATCAACTCCCGCACCGGCACCATCGTGATCGGGCAGAACGTCAAGGTTTCCCCGGCCGCCGTCACCCACGGCAGCCTGACCGTGACCATCACCGAAGACCCGATCGTCAGCCAGCCAGGTCCGCTGTCCAATGGCCAGACGGCGGTGGTGCCGCGTTCGAAGATCAACGCCCAGCAGGAAGCCAAGCCGATGTTCAAGTTCGGTCCGGGCACCACCCTCGACGAAATCGTGCGGGCGGTGAACCAGGTCGGCGCGGCACCGGGTGACCTGATGGCCATTCTCGAAGCACTCAAACAAGCCGGCGCCTTGCAGGCCGACCTGATCGTGATTTGAGGACGGCGACCATGGATATGCACAAGAGCGGCCTGGTCAGCAGCAGCGATTCGGGCGCCTATTCGGACCTCAATCGTCTCAATCAGCTCAAGGTCGGCGACAAGAACAGCGATGCGAACATGCGCAAGGTGGCGCAGGAATTCGAATCGCTGTTCCTTGGCGAAATGCTCAAGTCCATGCGCTCGGCCACCGAAGCGCTGGGAAAGGACAACCCGCTCAATACGCCTGAAGCCAAGCAGTATCAGGAAATGTACGACCAGCAACTGGCCGTTTCCATGTCCCGTCAGGGCGGTGGTATCGGTCTGGCGGACGTGCTGATGCGGCAGATGTCGAAGAATAAACCGCTGGCGCCGGGTGAGGCGGCAGAATTGTCCGCGCAGAAGCAGGCAGCCGCAAAAGCCGCCGCTCAGACGCCGGTGGCTGCCGGCACGGTAGCAACCAATGGGCCGCTGTCGCGAGTCAATGGTGAACGTCCGCTGTGGGCTTCACGCTCGGTCGGCGCACCGACAGGCGAGGGCGCGCATCGCAACGACATGGCGCTGATGAATCAGCGACGACTGGCATTGCCGCCAAAACTGGCCGACCGCCTGCTGGCGGGGCTGGTGCCTTCCGCCGCGACCGGTACCGCAGCCGTCAGCAAGACAGCATTGCCGGAGCGCACCACGACAACCGGGTCCGGGCCTCTGTACAACGGCGACTGGCTGCTCAGTGCGCAGCAATCCTCCGGCGGGACCCTGCAGATTCACGGTCGTGCCATCGCCCAGATTCCTCTGGCGCCTGCGAAGAAAGCCTTCAGTTCCGCCGACGATTTCGTCAATACCATGCTGCCGATGGCCAAGGAGGCGGCCGACCGTATCGGCGTCGATCCACGTTACCTGGTGGCGCAGGCTGCACTGGAAACCGGGTGGGGCAAATCGGTCATGCGTGCACAGGATGGCAGCAGCAGCCACAACCTGTTCGGCATCAAGGCCGGCGATAGCTGGAAGGGCAGTTCGGCGCGGGCGATCACCAGCGAATTCAGGAACGGCCAGATGGTCAAGGAGACGGCCGAGTTCCGTTCCTACGATTCCTACAAGGACAGCTTCCATGACCTGGTCACGCTGCTGCAAACCAACAATCGCTATCAAGATGTCGTGAAGTCTGCCGATAACCCTGAACAGTTTGTACGCGAATTGCAAAAGGCCGGTTACGCAACCGACCCCAATTACGCGAGCAAGATTTCGCAGATTGCCAGGCAGATGACGAGTTACCAGAACTACGCTGCGGCGGGCGCTTCCACTATGCCTTTGTAGGCACAAGTTATAAGGTCTGAACCATGAGTTTGCTCAATATCGGGATGTCGGGGTTGTCTGCCAACCATTCATCGTTGGTGACTACCGGTAACAACATTGCCAACGTCGACACCGCCGGGTACTCGCGCCAGCAGACCGTGCAGTCAACCAAGAGCTCCCTTCAGTACGGCAACGTGTTCATCGGCACCGGCACCACGCTGGCCGATGTGCGTCGGGTGTACAACTCCTACCTGGAATCGCAGTTGCGCACCGCTTCCTCGCTCAATAGCGAAGCGGCGGCGTACAGTGCCCAGGCCACGCCGCTGGACGCGACGCTTTCGGACTCCAACACCGGGTTGACCGGTGTGCTGCAGAAGTTTTTCACCTCGATGCAGGGCGTCGTGACTTCGCCTACCGACGATACCTCCCGTCAGTCGGTGCTCAGCGGTGCGCAGGCGTTGTCCGCCCGCTTCAATTCGATTGCCAAGCAGTTGAATGACCAGAACACCAATCTCAACGGCAATTTGTCGGACATGGCGGCGCAGGTGAACAAGCTGTCCACCACGATCGCCAATCTCAACCAGAAGATTTCCGAGCTTTCCACCGGCAGCAGCCAGCCCAACGACCTGATGGACTCGCGCAACGAGGCGGTACGCCAGCTGTCCGAGCTGGTCGGGACGCAGGTTGTCGAGCGCGGCAACAGCTACGACATTTATGTCGGCAGCGGTCAGCCTCTGGTGGTCGGCAACACCACCAACACACTGCAAACCGTACCGAGCAAGGACGATCCTTCGCGCATGGCGCTGCAGATGGACCGTGGTTCCAGCACCATCGACATCACGTCGGTGGTCACTGGCGGTTCGATCGGTGGCCTGCTCACCTATCGCAAGGACGTGCTCGATCCTTCGCTCAACGAGTTGGGGCGCGTAGCCCTGGTGGTCGCTGACCAGATCAACAGTCAGCAGGCGCAAGGCATCGACAAGAACGGCGATTTCGGCGCGGCGATTTTCAACAATATCAACAGTGCCGCGCTGATCAGCCAGCGCAGCATCGCCCAGGCAGGCAACAGCGCAGGTTCGGGCAACCTGGATGTCACCATCAAGGACACCGGCAAGCTGACCACCAACGATTATCAGGTGACGTTCACCAGCGCGACCAACTACTCGGTCAAGCGTTCGGACGGCACTGACATGGGCTCGTTCAGCACCACGACGACACCGGCCCCGGTGATCGACGGGTTCAGCCTGTCGCTCAACGGTGGCGCGCTCAGCGCCGGTGATTCGTTCAAGGTGACGCCGACCCGCGGCGCGGCGGCGAGCATCCAGACCGTGCTCACCGACCCGAAAAAAATCGCCGCGGCATCACCCTTGACCGGTGTGACCAGCGCCAACAACTCCGGCACCTACACCCAGCCGAAGCTGACCAGCACCATCGATATCTACAACCCGGCGGCCCAGGCCGACATGCAGACCGCGATCAAGTATTCGACGCCGGTCAAGCTCGTGTTCGGTGCCCCAAGCGGCGGCAGCCAGGGCTACAACCTGGTCGATGCCCAGGGCAACTCGATCGGCACCGGCACCATCGTTCCGGGCCAGAGCAACACCTTGAACCTGAGCGTGCCAATGGTCGACGCCACCGGCGCTCCGATCATGGACAACAGCGTTGTGCCGGCGGTACAGAAGACGTTCAGCCTGCAGACCACGGTCGGTGCTTCGCCTGCCAGCGGTGAAACCTTCACGATCAACATGACCGGTGCAGCCTCGTCGAACAACGGCAACGCACAAGCGCTGGTGGGACTGCAGACCAAGCAAACCGTGGATACCGGTTCGGCAAGCAAAGGCATCAGCCTGACCGACGCCTACGGCAAGCTGGTCACCAATGTGGGCACCAAGGCCGCCCAGGGCAAGTCCGACAGCGACGCCACGACGGCGATCCTGACCAACGCCAAGGGTGCCCGTGATTCGGTATCCGGGGTCGACCTGGATGAAGAGTCCGGCAACCTGGTCAAGTACCAGCAGTACTACACCGCTTCTTCGCAGATCATCAAGGCTGCGCAGGAAATCTTCAGCACGCTGATCAACAGCCTTTAAGGAGTCGTAATTCATGCGCATTTCCACCGCCCAGTATTACGAGATAACCGCTGCGAACTATCAGCGCAACTTCAACAAGGCGATCGCGACCAGCAACGAAGCCAGCAGCCTGACGCGCATCAACACCGCCGCCGACGATCCGATCGGTGCCGGCCGGTTGTTGCAACTGGGCCAGCAGAGCTCGATGCTCGATCAGTACAGCACCAATATCAGCACGACCAAGAGCGCATTGACCCAGCAGGAAACGACGCTGACTTCAATCGGCACTGCCTTGCAGCGCGCCAAGGAACTGGCCCTTGCCGCCAGCAACGGTATTGCCACTGACGCGGACCGCAAGGCCTATGCGGCGGAAATGACGCAGATCCAGCAGCAAGTACTGGGCCTGATGAACTCCAAGGACGCGAACGGCAACTACCTGTTCTCCGGTTCGAAAACCGACACCGCGCCTTACTCGCAGAACTCGGACGGCACCTACTCTTACAACGGTGACCAGACCAGCATTGATCTGGGCATCGGCGACAACGTGACGATAGGCACCAACACCACCGGTTGGGATGCTTTCCAGCAGACCATCAACACTGCCCGCACACAGACCACCATGACCGCGCCTGCGGTGGACGACGGTCGTGTGGTGCTGTCCAGCGGCACGATCGGCTCCAGCAGCACCTACAACGCGAAGTTTTCCGGTGGCCAGCCGTATACCGTTACCTTCCTGAGCAGTACGCAACTGCAAATCACCGATGCCCTGGGTAACGACGTCACGGCCGAAGCCAGCCAGAACGGTCTGATCAGCAACTCCAATGGTGCCAACCAGACAGTCAGCTTCCGTGGCGTGGACCTCAAGCTCAACATCAACCTCGGTGCTGCCGACACCAACCCGGACGCGGTCATCGCCGGCCACAGCTTCCAGCTGTCGGCGGCCCCGGACTCCTTCAACGCCTCGCGTAGCGCCGGCAACTCGTCGACAGCGGTCATCACCGGCTCCAGCGTGACGAACCAGGCGGCCTACACCAATGCCTTCCCGCAAGGCGGAGCCATCCTCAAGTTCACCAGCGCCACGGCGTTCGACCTGTATGCCGCACCGATCACCGCCGACAGCCGTCCGGTTTCGTCGGGTACGGTGACGGCCGGCAACGCAACCGCTGCGGGCGTTACCTTTGCCCTGGGCGGTGGCGCCCCGGCATCGGGCGACCAGTTCATCATTCAGCCGAACAACCATCAGACCCAGAACGTGCTCGACACCCTGGGCCAGATGATCACCGCGTTGAATACGCCGAGCGATGGCAGCGCCGTGGCCAAGCAGAACTTTCTCGGTGCCATGGAAGCCGGCCTGGGCAACCTCGACAGTGCCGCCAACCAGATCGGTTCGGCCGTTACCACGATCGGTACTCGCGGCCAGGCGCTGGATAATCAGTCCGCGACCAACGAGAGCCTCAGTCTGGCGAACGCTTCGAGCCAGTCGGCGATCAAGGATTCGGACCCGGCAGAGGTCATGACCCGCCTGACCTTGCAGCAGACCATGCTGCAGGCCGCTCAACTGGCGTTCAGCAAGATCTCCCAGCTGGGGCTGTTCAACAAGATCTGATGGTGCTCGGGCGCGCAGGCGCCCGATTGCCTTGCTCCTTCAGTATTTATCGTCTTTTTTGCGGTATCCAGGGGCTCGCTTTCAAGAGCGGGCTCGTACCGCCTGTGAGCCCGCCGTGAATTCACTTCCTCTTGTCAGCCTGGTCATTCCCGCCTTCAATCCCCGCTTTTTCGGTCGTGCGCTTCACACTGCAGTGAGCCAGAGCTATGGCAATCTGGAGATTATCGTTTGCGACGACAGCCGTGGCCCTGAGATCGAGGGTATCGTTGCCTCGGTGATCGAGCAGGGCGGCGCCGTACGTTATGTGCGCAACGCGCAAACCCTGGGACTGGTGGGCAATCTCCAGGCGGGCCTGGAGCAGGCGAAAGGCGAGTTCATCAAGTTCCTTTGCGATGATGATCAGTTGTTCTCCGCCTGCATCGAGCGTCAGGCGCAGATGCTCATCGATTGCCCTGACGTCAACCTGGCGGTGGCCCAGCGGCTGTTCTGGGATGCCGATGATCTTGTTTTGCCTTCGCGCCTGGAAAACACCCCGCTCTCCCCGGTAGGTGGGGTATTCAAGGGCGAAGACCTGCTGGCGATTTTCGAGAATTTTCCGGTCAACATCCTTGGCGGTTTCAGCAATGCCCTGTTCCGTCGGGCGGATCTGCTGGAGCTGTTCCCGGCATTGACCCAGCCTGATCATTGCTTCGTTGCGACGCTCGATTTCGCCTTGTACGTGTGTCTGATGCGGCGCGGGAATCTGGCGGTGTCCAACCACGTCCTCGGCATCGAACGCCTGTACCCCGAGCGCTTGAGCAGTCAGCAGGCGATGAAGGACGCGGCGCAGACCGAGCAGCAATGGTTGTCGCAAATGCTCAAGGCGCGCAGCGGCGAAGCGGCACCGGCGCCGGGTTGGGTTCGCTATGTGCCGCTGACCCAGGTGGATGAATCGCCACGAGTGTGGGAAGAGCTGCCGTTGAGTCGGACCCTGGGGACGAAGCAGACCACCCAGGAGTGGCATGTCGGTATCGCCAGTGTCAGTTTTGCCGAGCTCTATGCCCAATGGCTCGCCTGTCGCCTGCTCACAGAGGGGCAGCGCGATTCGCTGGCGGACACGCTGGCTGCGTGGCCGAAAGTTCCGAAAATCGTTCCGGTCGTCATCGATGAGGAGGGCAGCCGTTCCGCACTGCAGGTGACGCTGCAATCGCTCGCCGCGCAGGATTACGTACCTGAATTGACCCTGGTGCTGTCGGCTTCCTGCACTGAGGCCGGGCTGGACGGACGGGTATTCCGATTGCCGCTGCAAGAAGACTGGCAGCAGCAGATCAACGATTTGCTACCGCAACTGGACGGTGCCGACTGGTTCTATCTGTTGAGGGCCGGTGATCGCCTGGTGGCACCGGCCTTGCTGATCATGGCCGAGCGAATTGCCCACGCGCACGGAGTGGCATGCCTGTACAGCGATGAAGGCGGGTTGCGTCAGGGTGAGTCCTCGGAGCCTGCGTTCAAGCCTGATTTCAACCTGGACCTCATGCGCAGCTACCCCTATGTCGGGCGAGCCCTGGCGTTCGAGCGCGAACGTTTTCTGGCGCTGGGTGGTTTCGATTCGCGCTTTGCAGAGCTGGCGCCGCACGATGTGTTGTGGCGCATGGTCGAGAATGACGGCACGGACGCCATTGGTCACATTGCCGAGGTGTTGCTGGAGTCGGTGCTGGATCTGGCCAATTGGTTGTCGCAGCCGCAAGTGCTTGATACCAACCCGGCGTTGCTCGAAGCGCACCTGCAGCGCATGGGCATCGCCCATGAGATTCGCCCCGGCAGTTCGGCCATTCTCAATCGTGTCGATTACCTGCATGCAGAACAGCCGCTGGTGTCGATCATCATCGTCGGCAAAGACCAGACCCTGGCCATGCAGCGCTGCGTCGAGAGCCTGCTGGAGAAGACGACCTACAGCGAATATGAGTTGCTGCTGGTCAACAATGGCAGTGAGAGTGCCGAGGCCTGTGCCTGGTTCGAAGGCATGGCGCAGTTGGGCAGCGAGCGGATTCGCGTGCTCGATTGTCCGCAACAGGGAAATGCCGCGGCGGTGCGCAACTTCGCGGTGAAGCAGGCCGCCGGCGATTATGTTGTTTTGCTCAACCCTTACACGGTCATCACTCAGGGCCAGTGGCTGGCCGAGATGCTCAATCACGCACAGCGCCCGGAAGTCGGTGTCGTCGGGGCCAAGCTGTTCAATCCCGATGGCCGAGTGCTGCATGCCGGCCTGATCCTTGGCTTGCAAGGGCCGGCCGGCGCGCCGTTTTACGGGGAGACGCTGCAGGCGGCGGGCTACATGTTCCGATTGCAGACTGCCCACAACTTCAGCGCCGTGGGCGGTGATTGCCTGATGGTGCGCAAGGCCGTTTTTGAAGCGGCCGGTGGTCTTGACGATCAGGACCTGGCGCAGTCGCTCAACGAGGTGGATCTGTGCCTGCGCATCGGCCAGCAAGGTTACCTGGTGGTGTGGACGCCGTATGCCCAGCTGGCGTTGGGTGGGCAACCGGTCTTGCCGGCGCAGGCAGGCGACCAGGCCCGAAGCGAAGGCGAACAGGAAATTTTCTATAAGCGCTGGCTGCCGATCGTGGCCCGTGATCCGGCCTACAACACCAACCTGGCGCTACAGGGACTCGGGGGCACAAGCTTCAGCCTCGACCCAGGATTGCGCACGGGCTGGAGCCCATTTTCCCAGGTCCAGATGCCGAAGATTCTGGCGCTGCCGGTCAATGCCTCCGCGATCGGGCACTACCGTGTGACCCAGCCCCTGATCGAACTGCAGGCGGCCGGCAGGGCGTTGGGGCGCATTCACTACAACCTGCCTACGATCATCGAGGTCGAGCGTCAGTCGCCTGACGTTATCGTCCTGCAAGGTCGCTATTCCGAAGGTCCGATCAACGAAATCCCGAGTTTGCAAAAGTACTCCAGCGCCCGGCGGATCTACGAACTGGATGACTATGTCATCAACGTACCGCATCGCAATGCGCATATCCGCAACATGCCGGGCAAGGACGAAATGGAACAACTGGTTCGGCGGGCGATCGGCATGTGCGATCGCGTGGTGGTCTCCACCGAGCCGCTGGGTAATGCCTTGTCGGACATGCATCACGATATTCGCGTTGTGCCGAACATGCTGGCCGCTCATATGTGGACGGGCCTGCGCAGTCAGCGCCGCACCTCGAAAAAGCCTCGGGTCGGTTGGGGTGGCGGTACCAGCCATCACGGCGACCTGGCGGTGATCGCCGATGTGGTGCGGGAGCTGGCCAATGAAGTCGATTGGGTGTTCTTCGGCATGTGCCCGGACGATCTGCGTCCGTACATGCATGAGTTCCATGGGGTCATCGGGCTCGATGCCTACCCGGCCAAGCTGGCCAGCCTGAACCTGGACCTGGCGTTGGCGCCTCTGGAGTTCCACATTTTCAACGACTGCAAGAGCAACTTGCGCCTGCTCGAGTACGGCGCTTGCGGCTACCCGGTCATTTGCACCGACACCCTGGCCTACCGCGGTTACTTGCCCTGCACGCGTATCAAGACCAACACCACGGACGAATGGTTGCAGGCCATTCGCATGCATCTGTCCGATCCGGACGCCAGTTATCGCATGGGCGACGAATTGCGCGAGATCGTGCTGCGCGACTACGTTCTGCGTGGCGATAACCTGCGCTACTGGGAAAACGGCTGGTTGGCCGACTGACGGTATCCGTATTGAGACTGACAAGGCAGGCGACGTTGAGTCGCCTGCCTTTTTTTTGCCTGCGAGTCTTCGCACCCGTGCCAATGATCGCTCGTCGCCTCGCCCGGTGCGGGAGCTGAAGAGCTGGCGCGTTTCCTGCAAGTCCCCCTTATATCGCCATAAAACGAGCACTTGCGATGAGTCGACCAGTGCTCTGAACGGCATGCAGGTTTAACCCAGGTGGCCCGAAAAAGCTTGATACAGCTTGGCTGAGCCCGGTGACGAACAATAGGGGAAGGGGATGAAGGCAGTTATTTTGGCAGGTGGCCTCGGCACGCGAATCAGCGAAGAGTCGCACCTCAAGCCCAAGCCGATGATCGAGATCGGCGGCAAGCCAATTCTCTGGCACATCATGAAGCAGTACTCCGCACACGGAATCCACGATTTCGTGATCTGCCTTGGCTACAAGGGCTATGCGATCAAGGACTTCTTCGCCAACTACTTCCTGCACACCTCCGACGTCACCTTCGACATGTGCAACAACCGCATGGATGTTCACCAGAACTACAGCGAACCCTGGCGCGTGACCCTGATCGACACCGGCGAAGACACCATGACGGGCGGCCGCCTGCGTCGCGCCGCCCGTTATCTGGAGGGCGAAAAAGCCTTCTGTTTCACCTATGGCGATGGCGTCTCGGATCTCAACATCGGTGCCCTGGTGGACTTTCACCTGTCCCACGGCAAGCTGGCCACGGTGACGGCCGTGCAACCACCGGGGCGTTACGGCGCCCTGGAGCGCGATGGCGACAGCGTCAAGGGCTTCGTCGAGAAACCGCGGGGCGATGGCGGCTGGATCAATGGCGGCTTTTTCGTGCTGTCGCCCAAGGTGCTGCCGTTTATCGAAGACGACCAGACATCCTGGGAGGCCGAGCCGCTGGCGGCACTGGCCAGCCAGCAGCAGTTGCAGGCCTTCCAGCACGACGGTTTCTGGCACCCGATGGACACCCTGCGTGACAAGAACCACCTGGAATCGTTGTGGCAGAGCGGGGAGGCCCCATGGAAGCAATGGGACTGAGCCCGCAATTCTGGCGCGGCAAGCGGGTTCTGGTCACCGGCCACACTGGATTCAAGGGCAGTTGGCTGACGTTGTGGCTGCAAAGCCTGGGCGCCGAGGTCAGCGGTTTTTCGCTTGAGCCATCCACCGAACCCAGTCTGTTCGAACTGGCCCGCGTTCACGAAGGCATCAACGATCAGCGCGGCGACCTGCGTGACCTGGGGGCCTTGCTGGAGTTGATCGCCGAAACCCAGCCTGAAATCGTCCTGCATCTGGCGGCCCAGCCGCTGGTGCGCGAAGGCTATCGCGACCCGTTGGGCACCTACTCCAGTAACGTCATGGGCACACTCAACCTGCTTGAGGCGATTCGTCAGATAGGTGGCGTGCGTGCCTGCGTGCTGGTGACGACCGACAAGGTCTATGCCAATCAGGAATGGCTGTGGCCATACCGGGAAAACGAAGCCCTGGGCGGTCACGATCCGTATAGCAGCAGCAAGGCCTGCTGCGAGTTGCTGGCGCAGTCCTATGCCGCCTCGTTTTTCCCCGCCGAAAAGTATGCTGAGCATGGCCTGGCATTGGCCACGGCCCGCGCCGGCAATGTGCTGGGCGGTGGCGATTTCGCCCCGGAGCGATTGATTCCCGATGTGCTGAGGGCCTGGTCGGCGGATGAGCCGGTCACGCTGCGCTATCCGCAGGCGGTGCGTCCGTGGCAGCACGCCCTGGAGCCACTGGCCGGGTATCTGCAACTGGCTGCCGGCCTGTATGAACAGGGCAATGCGTTTGCCGGTGCCTGGAATTTCGGCCCCGGTGAAGCGGACATGTGCAGCGTCGGCGAAGTGGTTGGGCTGCTCGCCAACCGCTGGCCACAGGCACGCGGCCTGCGCATCGAACCGAGTGACATGCATGAGGCCGGTCTGCTGCGCCTGGACAGCAGCCGCGCCCGTCAATTGCTGGGCTGGCAACCGCGCTGGACGTTGCAGCAATGCCTGACCCATACCCTGGATTGGCATTTGGCCTGGCAGAACGGCGATGACATGCGCGCCATCAGCCTGGGCCAGTTGAATTTGTACCGGGGCGTGCTGTGAGCGAGTTTCTGTTGAAGGCATTGCCGCTCGACGGCTTGTTCAGCGTGCAACACAAACGCTTCGAAGATGAGCGCGGGCACTTCGCGCGGCTGTTCTGCGAAGGCAGCCTGAGTGCGTTCGGTCAGGCGTTTCATATCCGTCAGATCAACCATTCCTGCACCCGCGAGCGGGGCAGCGTGCGCGGTTTGCATTACCAGAACGCCCACGCGCCGGAAGCCAAGATGATCACGTGTCTGCGCGGTGAGGTCTGGGATGTGGCGGTGGACTTGCGGCCTGAATCGCCAACCTTTCTGCGCTGGCACGCTGAGCAGCTGCGTGCCGGCGATGGTCGCAGCCTGCTGATTCCGGCCGGATTCGCCCATGGTTTCCAGACCCTGACCGCCGACGCCGAGCTGCTTTACCTGCACAGCAACGATTACGCGCCGGAACACGAAGGCGGTTTGTCGGTGAACGATCCCCGGCTGGCGATTGCCTGGCCGCTGCCTGTCAATAATCTGTCGGTGCGTGATGCCAACCATCCGCCGCTCGATGAACATTTCGCCGGAGTGCGTTTATGAACTGCCGTGGTTGCGCTGCTGCACTGACCCTGCCACTGATCGACCTGGGTACATCGCCGCCATCCAATGCCTACGTGCGCGCCGATCAGCTGGATCAGGCCGAACAATGGGTGCCCTTGAAGGTTGCGGTGTGCCAGCAATGCTGGCTGGTCCAGACAGAGGACTACACCAGCGCCGACAGCCTGTTCGATGCCGAGTACGCCTACTTCAGTTCGTTCTCCAGCACCTGGCTGGCCCATGCCGAGGGTTATGTGGCCGAGATGGTCGAGCGTTTCGGCCTGACCGCCGACAGCCGCGTCGTGGAAGTGGCGGCCAACGACGGCTACCTGTTGCAGTACGTGGCCCGTCGCGGCATTCCCTGCCTGGGCGTCGAGCCGACCCGCAGCACCGCGCAAGCGGCACGGGAAAAAGGCCTGGAGATTCGCGAGCTGTTCTTCGGCCGCGATACCGCCAGGCAGCTGGCCGGCGAGGGTTGGGGCGCCGACCTGATGGCGGCCAACAACGTGTTGGCCCATGTGCCGGACATCAACGATTTCCTCGGTGGTTTCGCGACGCTGCTCAAGCCGACGGGTGTGGCGACGTTCGAGTTTCCGCAATTGCTCACGCTGATGGCCGGCCAGCAATTCGACACGCTGTACCACGAGCACTATTCCTACCTTTCGCTGACCGCCGTGCAGACCTTGTGCGAGCGTAACGGTCTGCAAGTGTTCGACGTCAGTCAGCTGTCCACCCATGGTGGCTCGCTGCGGGTGTTTGTCCAGCGTATGGACGGCCAGCGCCGCCCGGTACAGCCAACCGTGCAGCAGCAATTGCAGGCCGAACTCGACGCCGGGGTGAAAACCCCTGAGTACTACGCGACCCTGGCACCTGCCGCCGAGCGTATCAAGCACGAACTGCTGCGCTTTTTGCTGCAGGCCAAGGCTGACGGAAAGCGTGTCGTCGGTTATGGCGCGGCCGCCAAGGGCAATACCTTGCTCAACTACGCCGGGGTCAAGCCGGACCTGCTGGCCTGGGTGGCCGATGCCAACCCGCACAAGCAGGGCAAGTGTTTGCCGGGCAGTCGAATCCCGATCGTTTCCCCGGCGCAGATCGATGTCGAAAAACCCGACTACGTTCTGGTGCTGCCATGGAACCTGCTGCACGAAGTCAGTCAGCAACTGGCCCAGGTACGTCAGTGGGATGGCCGCTTCGTGATTGCCGTGCCTGAGTTGACTGTCCTGTGAACGTACTGGTTACCGGGGCTACCGGGTTCGTCGGCCGGCATCTGGTTGCAGCATTGCTGGCGCGCGGCTGCTCGGTACGGGCCGTGGCACGTAACGCGCAAACTGCAGCGAGCATGCCGTGGATCAAGGACGTCGAGTTCGTTGCGGCGGATATTCACGCCGCCGATCTGGGTATCGCGGCGTTGACCGACGGCATCGATGCGCTGGCGCATCTGGCCTGGCCCGGGCTGCCGAACTACCGCGCGCTGTTCCACATCGAGCACAACCTGATGGCGGACTACCGCTTCATCAAGGACGTAGTGGAAGCGGGGGTGACGCAGGTGCTGGTGACCGGCACCTGTTTCGAATACGGCCTGCAGAGCGGACCGCTCAGTGAAACCGTCGAGCCGCAACCGGCCAACCCTTATGGGCTGGCCAAGCACAGCCTGCATCGATTCCTGCGCAGCTTGCAGCAGACGCATGCGTTCACGTTGCAATGGGCCCGACTGTTTTACCTGCATGGAGCCGGACAGAACCCCAACAGCCTGCTGGCGGCACTGGATCGGGCCATCGAGGCGGGTGAGCCGGTTTTCAACATGTCCGCCGGTGAACAACTGCGTGATTTTCTGGCGATAGAAACCGCCGCCGGTTATCTCGCCGCGATCCTGCGCAAACGCGACTTCGATGGCGTCATCAACTGCGCCAGCGGCCAACCGGTGTCGGTACGGGCACTGGTGGAGCAACGTTTGCGTGAACGCGGCGTGGCACTGCAACTGAACCTGGGCCATTACCCGTACCCGACCCATGAACCCCTGGCGTTCTGGGCCGTGACCGAACGCTTGCAACAACTTCTGGGAGCAGAGCAATGAGGCATGAGTTGTATCGTGTCACCGACCTGCCGGTGTTGCAGAACCGCACTTTTGTTGACGCCGACTCCGCAAGAGCCTCGGCCAGCGCCGACATGCTGCTGGTGCAGGACGAGCGTAGCGGGCTGATTTTCAATGCGGCGTTCGACGCCGACAAGCTCAGTTACGACGCCGATTATCAGAACGAACAGGCGCATTCCGGCCAGTTCCAGAAGCACTTGAGTGACGTCGAAGGCATCATTGCCCGCCATTTCAAGGATCAGGAACTGATCGAAGTCGGCTGCGGCAAGGGCTACTTTCTCGAACTCCTGAAAGGCCTGGGCTACGCCATCACCGGCATCGACCCGGCCTATGAAGGTGACAGCGCCGATGTGATCAAGGCGCCGTTCACCCGCGGTCTGGGTCTGGCTGCCGATGCCATTGTGCTGCGTCATGTGCTCGAGCACATTCAGGACCCGGTGAGCTTCCTCGCCGAGATCGCCGAAGCCAATCAGGGCGGGCAGATCTATATCGAGGTGCCGTGCTTCGACTGGATTCTGGAACACCGCGCCTGGTTCGACCTGTTCTACGAGCACGTCAACTATTTCCGTCTCGACGACCTGCGCCGGATGTTCGGCACCGTCCACGAGGCCGGCCACCTGTTTGGTGGCCAGTACCTGTACATCGTCGCCGACCTGGCCACGTTGCGCCTGACCCCGGAGCAACCGGTGCCACGCCTGGCATTGCCCGAAGGCTTCACCGCCAGCCTCGACCGCGCCGTACGGATTATCCAGGCCGCTCCCCAACAGGGTTCTGCCATCTGGGGAGCGTCGTCCAAGGGCGTGATCTATTCGTTGTTCCTGCAGCGGGCAGGGGTGGCGGTGGATCGCGTGGTGGATATCAATCCGGCCAAGCAGGGGCGCTTCCTGCCCTTGAGCGGTGTGCGTGTGTCCTCGCCGCAAGAGGCCATGGACGCCTTGCCCGAAGGCGCCAACCTGTTTGTGATGAATTCCAATTACCTCGAAGAAATCAAGCGGATGACCGATGGACGCTATGTCTATCACGCCGTCGACAGCGCTTCGTTCCAGTGACTATTGAGATTTTGAAAATGACCGACAACAGCATCAATAAAGCCTTCGAAGCCGAGTGCCAGGAACAGATCGCCGCCCAGGGCGACGACCAGAAACTGACCGGCCTGGCCCGTGATTTCTTCAATGAATCGGCCAAGCACAAATACAGCTACCACTTCTCGTGGATGGGCCGTCCGATCATCCAGTTGCCGCAAGACATGATGGCGATGCAAGAGATCATCTGGCAGGTCAAGCCGGATCTGATCATCGAATGCGGCATCGCCCACGGCGGCTCGATCATCTACTACGCCTCGCTGCTGGAATTGCAGGGTCATGGCGAAGTGCTGGGCATTGACCTGGACATCCGCGCGCACAACCGCGAAGCCATCGAAAGTCACCCGATGAGCAAGCGCATCAAAATGATCGAGGGTTCGAGCATCGACCAGGCGATCGCCGCCCAGGTCCGTGCTGCGGCCGAAGGCAAGAAAGTCATCCTGGTGCTCGACTCCAACCACACCCACGATCATGTTCTGGAAGAGCTGCGTCTGTACGCCCCGCTGGTCGCGGTGGGCAGCTACTGCGTGGTGATGGACACCGTGGTCGAAGACATGCCGGCCGACTTCTTCCCGGATCGTCCATGGGGGCCGGGCGACAACCCGAAGACGGCGGTCTGGGCTTACCTGGAAGAAAACCGCGATTTTGAAATCGATGTGCAGATGGACAACAAGCTGTTGATCAGCGTTGCACCGGACGGCTACCTGCGTCGCGTTCGTTAATTCGGCACCATCAATAAAGCGTTTATCAGGCGTTTCGCCGGTTGTGGGGAGAGGTTATGCAAGGCAAGTCCGTTTCTGAGCACAGGTTGCCACTCAATGAGTTGCTGACGGTGGTGTTGATTTCCCACAATCGTCCGGCCTTTTTGCGCAGGGCGATGAAGTATTACGGTGCCTTGCCTTGCAGAGTCCTGGTCCTGGATTCCGCGACCGAGCCTTTCAAGGGCGAGCTGCCCGACGTCGACTACCAGCACGTGCCGCAGTTCGCCTACAGTGGCTTCCAGGCCAAGATTGCCCACGGCGTGGAGCAAGTGACCACCCCGTACATGGTGCTGGCGGCCGACGACGACTTCATCGTGCATGACGCGTTGTTCGAGTCGGTGGATTTCCTGGAGGAGAACCGCGACTACGGGATGTGCCACGGCTATTGCCTGATGTACCTGACCCTCGGTGGCAGCGTGAGCTACTACCGCCGCGACAAAAAGGTGTGCGAGGACTATTCGTCCGAGCGGGCCCAGGATCGCGTCGTGGACTACATGAGCCAGTACCTGCCGCCGTTCTACGCGGTGACCCGTACCGACCTGATGAAATCCTGGTATTCGTTGCTGCCGCCGGGCACCAGCTTCCAATGGCAGGAAATCGGCCATGTGTACTACATGCTGGCGTGCGCCAAGGCGCGGATTCTGCCGAGTGCCTACGTGGTGCGCGAGATCAACTACGGCAACTCCGAGCACAATACCGAGGTGTATCACTCGTTGACCTACACCGATAGCAAATCGGTGGCCGAGCGTCATGCCTTCGCCGAGTTCCTGGCCTCGTTGCCAACCGGTATCAAGGGCCTTGATCCGGTGCAGGGCAAAGCCTTTGTCATGGAAAGTTTCGATGCCATGATCGACAGCCTGCAAACCGGTCGGGCACTGACGGTGGAGCTGATTTTCCAGTCCATCTGGAACAACACCCTCAAGGCACCGGAGCATCGTTTCGGGCCGAAGCAATATGTCGAGATGCCTTTTTACAATCAGGCATTTTTCGATCGGCTGACCCAGTTCGAATTCCTGCTGCACGCCATGCCGGCCGGTCGCTTGCAACTTGAATTGCTCGAAGGTGTGTGGACTCGCCAGGAACATTTGCTGAGCCCGCGCAATAACGACACGGCGGAGAGCATCGTCGACCGTTTGTGGCTGGCACACGATCTCAACGCGTTCAATCGCCCCGTGGTCAAGCGCTTGCTGACTCAACTGGAGCTGCTGGGCGAGGACGAGGACGCACAGGCCATGCGTGACTGGATTGCGCGCCTGGACGAGGTGTCCCGGGACGACCACTACCAGACGTTCGACAAGATGCAGTCGGGACGCCTGCTCAACTGGCTTGCACCACGCCAGCCCGATGCACGGGAGGCCGAGTCGATCAGCCTGCACCTGGCGGCCAACGGTGGAGGCCCGCAATTCGGCATCTTCCTGCTGGATCTGGACAACGATGTCGACAAGCTGCAAACCACGCTCGACAGCCTGCTCGAAGGTCACAGCAAGGCGTTCAGGATTGTGGTGTTCACCACCGGTGAAGCACCGACGGCCACGACGGCGCAGAACACCCTGCACTTCGTCCGGGTCACTGAAGGCAACTATGTCGAAAAACTCAATCAGAGCGCTCGCCAGTCACCTTGCGACTGGCTGATGCTGGCCGAGGCGGGGGACGAATTCACCGCCGGTGGCCTGTTGCGAGCGAGCCTGGAGTTGCTGTCCGCCGAGCACTGCCGTGCCGTTTGCACCGATGAAATCCAGCGCAACGGCGAAGGCGCACTGGTGGATGTGTTCCGCCCCGGCTTCAATCTTGATCTGCTGCAGAGCCTGCCTGGCCTGATGTCGCGTCACTGGTTGATCCGTCGCGAGGTGTTTATCGAAGTCGGCGGCTACCAGCCCGACTTCAGCAAGGCGCTGGAGTTCGACCTGCTGCTGCGTATCATCGAGCAGGGCGGCCTCAACGGCTTGGCTCATCTGGATGAACCGCTGGTCATCGCCCGGGCGCCGGAGCTGGAAGAGAACGCCGATGAGCGCCTGACGTTGTTGCGCCACTTGGGCAGTCGTGGCTACAAAGCCAAGGTCACCTCGGCGACACCTGGCACCTATCAGATCGATTACCGCCATGCGGAGCGCCCGCTGGTATCGATCATCGTGCCGGCCGGGGATGACCTGGCGGCGCTGCAGCAGTGCCTGCAAGGCGTGTTGCTGCGTACCCGCTACACCCAATATGAAGTGCTGATCGCACTCAATTCCAACCCGTCGGCCGAGGTCAACGACTGGCTGGGTACTTATCAGCATCACAAGGTCAATGTCCTGCGCGCCGATCACGTGCTGAGCGAAGCTGCGTTGTTCAACGCCGCCAGCCAGCAGGCCCGTGGCGAATACCTGGTGCTGCTGGCAGCGGATTGCGAACTGGTCAACCCGAACTGGCTGGAGTCGCTGCTCAATCACGCGCAGCGTCCGGAAGTCGGCGTGGTCGGTCCCAAATTGATCGGCCGCGATGGCAAGGTCACCCAGGCCGGTCTGATTCTGGGCCTGAACGGTGGCGTCGGTTCGGCGTTCGTCGGCGAAAAGCAGGATGCCAAGGGCTACATGCAGCGCCTGAGCGTGGAGCAGAACTGCTCGGCGGTATCGAAGGTGTGCCTGATGGTACGCAAGGCACTGTTCGATGCGGTGGACGGTCTGGACGATGTGACCTTCGCGCAAGGCTTGAGCGATGTCGATCTGTGCCTCAAGGCAGGCCAGGCCGGATACCTCACCGTTTGGACGCCACAGGTCCAGGTCATTCATTCGGGCGAAGTACCGCAACCATCGCAAGCCCTTGAGGCATTGCGTGAAAAATGGGCCACGGCTTTTGCCCAGGACCAGGCCTACAACGCCAACCTGTCCTTGAACGGCAAAGGTTATTCCCTGGGTGAAAGCGCTCCGGTCAATTGGACGCAGTTGCTCGGGTAAGCCCCGCGCACAGCAATTAAGGACTCAAGGCATGTTCAACGGTAAATCGATTTTCATTTCTGGCGGCGCGGGTTCGTTCGGGTGTCCGTCTGCCCGGAACGTGCTTGCCCCTATCTGGTTGTCAGCATGATTCCCTACGCTCGACAAAGTCTTGACCAGGCGGATATCGACGCCGTCGTCGGTATCTTGCAGTCCGACTGGCTGACTCAGGGGCCGACCATCGAGCGTTTCGAACGCGCGATGGCCGATCGTTGCGAGGCTGGTTATGCCGTTGCGGTGTGCAATGCCACTGCGGCGTTGCATATCGCTTGTCTGGCAGCAGGCCTCGGCCCGGGCGATTGGTTGTGGACGACACCGAATACCTTTCTGGCCTCTGCAAATTGTGGTCGCTATTGCGGTGCCGAAGTGGATTTTGTCGATATCGACCCGCATACCTGGAACCTCGACGCGGGTGCGCTTGCCAGCAAACTCGAGCGCGCCGAGCGAGAAGGCCGGTTGCCCAAAGTGGTGGTGGCCGTTGCGTTCTCCGGACAGAGTTGCGACATGCGCAGGATCGCCTCATTGGCCAAGCGCTATGGCTTCACCGTCATCGAGGACGCGTCCCATGCAGCCGGTGCGTCTTACGCCGGGCGCCCGGTAGGTTGCGGCGAATTCGCAGCAATGACGGTGTTCAGCTTTCATCCGGTGAAGATCATCACCAGCGCCGAAGGTGGCATGGTCATGACCAACAGTCCCGAACTTGCCGAGCGCTTGCAGCGCTTGCGCAGTCATGGCATGACCCGCGATCCGCAACAAATGACCGGTCCCAGCCATGGTCCCTGGTATTACGAGCAGGTGGAGTTGGGCTTCAACTATCGGATTACCGACTTGCAAGCGGCTCTTGGCCTTTCGCAACTGAACAAGCTCGATGAGTTCATCGAGCGCCGGCGCGAATTGGCGGCGCGATATGACCGGTTGCTGGCCTACCTGCCGCTGACCTTGCCCAGCGCACAAGCCGAAGCCGAATCGTCGTGGCATTTGTATGTGGTACGCCTGCAACTCGATCAGATCACACTCAGCCATCGTGAGGTCTTTGAAGGGATGCGGGCTGCCGGTGTCGGTGTGAACCTGCACTACATTCCGGTGCATTTGCAGCCGTACTATCGTGAGCTCGGATTCGCCGAAGGTGATTTTCCGCAGGCCGAACAATATTACGCTGAAGCCATTAGCCTGCCGTTGTATCCATTGCTCAGCGATGAGGAGCAGGACTACGTGATCGAGCAGATGCAGCAGTTGATTGAATTGATTCAGCCATGGCGGCTGGTGGGAAATGTGTGATGCGTGAACTGACCGAACAGGAAACTTTCTGGCAGGGCGAATTCGGCAACCAGTACGTCAGTCGCAATATCGGGCAGGCGTTGGTGGCGAACAATCTGGCGCTGTTTGCCAAGGCGCTGACACGGGTCGGACGGGTAGATAGCCTGCTGGAGCTGGGTACCAATGCGGGTAACAACTTGCAGGCATTGCGCCAGCTGCTGCCCCACTGCGAATTGTTTGGCGTAGAGATCAATGCAAGCGCTTGTGCCGCTGCCAGGGAACAGGGCATTGCACAGATCTGGCAAGGATCGTTGTTCGATTTTCCCCGCGAACGTACTTTTGACCTGACCCTGAGCAAAGGCGTGCTGATTCACCTGGCGCCGGAGTTGCTGCCGGCGGCGTACGAGCAGCTTTATGCTCTGAGCCAGCGCTACATACTGATTGCCGAGTACTACAACCCTGCACCGGTCGAGGTTCCGTATCGCGGTAACAGCGGCAAGTTGTTCAAGCGTGATTTCGCCGGGGAAATGCTCGATCGATATGCCGACCTGCAATTGCTGGATTATGGCTTTGGTTACCACCGCGATCCGCGGTTTCCGGTGGATGACATCACTTGGTTTCTGCTGGAAAAACGCCATTGAGCAACGTCGCAATCATCCCGGCCCGCGGTGGCAGCAAGCGCATACCGCGCAAGAATCTCAAGCCGTTCGCGGGCGTGCCGATGATTGCCCGCTCGATTCAGGCAGCAGTGGAATCGGGCTTGTTTTCTCACGTGGTGGTCAGCACTGACGACGAGGAGATTGCCGAAGTGGCACGTGCCTGCGACGCGCAGGTGCCCTTCATGCGTCCGGCGGCGCTGGCGGATGACTTCACTGGCACCGCAGCGGTGATTGTCCATGCCTTGCAAGCATTGCGTGAGCAGGGTCACGAATTCGATCGGGCCTGTTGCATTTACGCGACCGCACCGCTGTTGCAGCCGCGATTTCTCGCCACTGGATTGAATCTGCTGAATCAGCATCCCGACAAGTCTTATGCGTTTTCGGTGTGCGAGTTCGGTTTCCCGGTTCAGCGAGCGTTGACCCTTGACGATCAGGGCGCATTGAATGCGTTGTATCCACAGTTCCGTCATACCCGTTCGCAGGACTTGTCGGCTGCCTATCAGGATGCCGGACAGTTTTACTGGGGGCGTAGCGAAGCCTGGTTGCGAGGGGAACTGCTGTATTCACCACAAAGCCTGCCAGTGATTTTGCCGCGCTATCTGGTTCAGGACATCGATACACCGGATGACTGGAAGCGTGCCGAATACCTGTATGCAGCGCTGAAGGCTGCAGGTGAAATTCAATGAGAGTGCTGATCCGTTCCGACGCCTCGCCCAACATCGGTAGCGGTCACATCGCCCGATGCCTGACTTTGGCTCGAGTGTTGCGCCGGCAGGGCAGTCACGTGGCATTCGCTTGTCGCCTGTTGCCGGGTCATCGACTGGATGCACTGCAGGCCGAAGGATTCGAAACGTTTTCATTGCCGGAGCGCTATGACGGCGAAGACCCGCAACAAGCCATCGAGTCCATGCTGCCATGGCAGGCGGATGTCGCTGCGCTGGATGTGTTGCTTGAACGGCATCCAGCCTTCGACTGGATCCTCGTCGATCACTATGGCCTTGATCATCAGTGGCAGACCGCCGCGCGGCGTTGGGCTCCACGGATCGCTGCAGTGGATGATCTCGCCACTCGTGCCTACACAGTCGATTTGCTGCTGAACCAGAATCTGTCGGGCACTGCGCAGGACTACAGATCACTGCTCCCCCCTGGTTGTCGAACGTTGTTCGGCCCTCGGTATGCCATGTTGCGCGAGGAGTTTCGCTGCCCGGCCATCGAAATCAAGCCTCAGGCCCGCCGTGTGTTAGTGAACTTCGGTGGTTTCGATGCCGCGATGCAGACTCATCACGCGATGTTGGCACTGGTGGATTTCCCTGAACTGGAAGTCGATTTTGTCGCCGGTGCCGATAATCCGGCCTGGGCACAGATGCAGATTTTGGCGGCGAGCAAGCCCAATTGGCGACTACACAGTTACGTCAGCGACTTCTATCGATTGATGACCGAAGCCGACCTGTTTATCGGGGCTGGGGGCGGTACGAGTTGGGAACGGGCGGCGATGGGGTTGCCGACCATCTGCATTGCCGTATCGAACAATCAGTTGGCCAACGGCGAGGTCATGGCGACTTTCGGCGCCCACGTATTCATGGGCGCCCGGGAGCAGGTCAGCGTTGAGCAACTGCGTCTGGCCATCGGATTCGTCGCCGGCAATCAGGGCTTGCGCCAGAGCCTGGCCTTGCGTTCGCGGCAGCTGGTCGATGGGCGAGGTGTGCAGCGTGTGGCGGCGGCATTGATGGGGGCGTTGCTGAAGTTGCGACCGGCCACCCTGGATGATGCGCAGTTGTTGTTCGATGGGCGCAACGCCGAGGCGGTGCGACGCTGGTCATTGGAAACCGGCCCGATCGACCGCGCGGCCCATCAGAACTGGCTGACGGCAAGCTTGAACAATGTTTGCCGGATGCTGTTGATCGCCGAATCCGATGACGGGCCGGTCGGTGTTCTGCGTTATGACTTGTGCGGCATTACGGCCGAAGTGTCGATTTACCTGTTCGCAGAGCGCATGGGGCTGGGGTGGGGCGCGGCGCTGCTGGAGCGGGGTACAGCGTTTATCACCGCGCACTGGCCGCAACTGGAGTCGCTCACCGCCCAGGTGCTGCCCGATAATCAAGCGTCGCTGAACGTTTTTCGCCAAGCCGGTTTTACCCAGAATGCCTGCGCATTCACTCGCGTATTGAAGGATCCTGCAAATGACTAGTTTCAAGATTGGCGAGCGCCTGATCGGTGCCGATGCGCCGCCCTTCATCATTGCGGAAATGAGCGGCAACCATAACCAGTCGCTGGACGTTGCGTTGCAAATCGTCGAGGCCGCCGCCAAGGCCGGTGCGCATGCGTTGAAGCTGCAAACCTACACCGCCGATACCATGACCCTGGACCTGGCCGAAAACGAGTTCTTCATCAAGGATCCCGACAGCCTGTGGGCTGGCACTTCGCTTTATGCGTTGTACGAGAAGGCCCATACGCCGTGGGAATGGCATGCGCCGATTTTTGCCCGGGCGAAGGAACTCGGCATGCTGGCGTTTTCCACGCCGTTTGATGGCAGCGCCGTCGAGTTTCTCGAAAGCCTGGACGTGCCGGCCTACAAGATCGCCAGTTTCGAGAACACCGACCTGCCGTTGATTCGCCAGGTCGCCGCCACCGGCAAGCCGCTGATCATTTCCACCGGCATGGCCAGTATCGCCGAGCTTGACGAGACGGTACGTGCCGCCCGCGAGGCCGGCTGCAAGGATCTGGTGCTGCTCAAATGCACCAGCACGTATCCCGCCACGCCCGCCAATAGCAATGTGCGTACGATCCCGCATTTGCGCGAGTTGTTCGGTTGTGAAGTCGGGCTGTCCGATCACTCGATGGGCGTTGGTGTTTCCGTGGCGGCAGTGGCGCTGGGCGCAACGGTCGTGGAAAAGCATTTCACCCTCGACCGTTCGGCAGGGGGCGTGGATGCCAGTTTCTCTCTGGAGCCTGCGGAAATGGCGAGTCTGGTTGTCGAAACCGAACGCGCCTGGCAGGCCATGGGGCAGGTGCATTACGGTATTACCGAGGCTGAGCGCAATTCCTTGATTTACCGTCGCTCGCTGTATGTCACCCAGGACATGGCGGCCGGCGAGCCCTTCAGCGCCGCCAATCTGCGTGCCATTCGTCCGGGGCTGGGACTGGCCCCCAAACATGCGCAAAACCTGCTGGGGCGCCGCGCCCGTCAGGCTATCAAGCGCGGAACCCCGCTGGACTGGTCGCTGGTCGAATAGCCCCTTGCAGGTCCAAATCGGCAATTTAGCGTGACCTGTGAGTCATAACGCGCATCTTCAATGTATTGTATTGCAAGGGAAGATGGCGCCTGGCCTGTAATCGGGTCCAGTGATGGCTCTTTGCGCTTCCTGCCGTTGCTCCGCTGCAACGGAAAATTTTTGGTTTGTCGGCGCCCCCTCGAATCCTTGCGAGTGGTGGTATTGGGCTGTTTATTATTGGGAAGCCGTAATGATTGGCATAAAAAGCATTGCGAGCTACGTTCCTGTAGCCGGCTTGGACAATTACGCACAAGGTGCAAAGTTCGACAAGGATGAAGAATTCATCCTGGGCAAGATCGGTTCGGCGTTCCTGCCACGCAAAGATGCAGCGCAGGAGACTTCGGATCTGTGCGTTGAAGCGGCCAATGCGTTGTTTGCCAGTAATCCCGATCTGAAGCGTGAATCCATTGATGCGCTGATCGTCGTCACCCAGAACGGTGACGAAGAAGGACTGCCGCATACAGCCGCCATCGTGCAGGACAAGCTCGGTCTGTCGACCCATGTCGCTGCGTTCGATATCTCCCTGGGTTGCTCCGGCTATGTCTACGGCATTTATGCGCTGAAGGGTTTCATGGAAGCCGC
This sequence comes from Pseudomonas sp. NPDC089569, assembly GCF_050280625.1. Taxonomy (NCBI): domain Bacteria; kingdom Pseudomonadati; phylum Pseudomonadota; class Gammaproteobacteria; order Pseudomonadales; family Pseudomonadaceae; genus Pseudomonas; species Pseudomonas sp. NPDC089569. The sequence goes on along the minus strand of NZ_JBNNVQ010000003.1, from coordinate 28,777 downwards.
TGGCCTGAAAAACGGCCTGTTGATCACGGCTGATCCGTACTCGAAGATCGTCGATCCGGAAGATCGCAACACCACCATGCTGTTCGGCGATGCGGCCACCGCCACCTGGATGGGCGAAGACGCACCCTGGCAACTGGGCAAGTCCAAGTTCGGTACCGACGGCTCTGGCGCGCCTCATTTGAAAGTCACCGACGGCGTGTTTTTCATGAACGGCCGTCAGGTATTCAATTTCGCCTTGCTCAAGGTGCCGGCGCATCTGCACGAGCTGTTGAATGAGTCAGGCTTGAAGTCCGAAGACATCGATGCGTTCTGTATCCATCAGGGCAGTGCGGCGATTGTCGACGCCGTAGCGCGACGTTTCGAGGGTGAGCCGGAGAAGTTCGTCAAGGACATGGTCGAAACCGGCAATACAGTGTCGTCGAGTATTCCATTGCTGCTGGAAAAGCGCATTCTGGACTCCACCTGGAAACGCGTTGCGCTCAGTGGGTTCGGTGTTGGACTCTCCTGGGGCTCGGCAATTATCTATCGGCCTTGAGTGAAAGTTTTTTAATACAAAAGGCCAATACAAAAAAAGCGTTCAAGGGGTAACCTTGGACGCTTTTTTCGTTTGAAGGGAATGCGAGGCTGCATGAGCGAATGGTTTGAAGACAATGCTCAGGTGATACAGCGGCGCTGGCCGGCGCAGTATCAGCGACTGTTGACGCAAGAGGGCACGGTCCAGGTCGAGCTGCTCAAGGGACGGGACTCGACGTTGAGTGTGGACGGCATTCAGCTCACGAGCCGACACGATCGCCTTGGCGAAGCCCGTGTACAGGCCTCCAGTCTGCCGCTCGACAAGCCACAACTGCATGTTTACGGCATCGGCCTTGGAGAGTTGCCACAAGTGCTGCTTGAGCGTCCCGGGCTCGAGAAGCTCTATGTGCACGTCCTCAACGGCGCATTGTTCAAGCTGGTGCTGCAATTGCTCGATCATCGCCAATGGCTCGATGACCCGCGTGTGGAGCTGCTTTTTGCCGGCGATTTTCCGGACATCTTCACGCCATTTTTTGCCTTGCCTGCCGAAATGCTGCTGGCCGATGACTTCAATGCGAAGATTCGTGATCGGCTGGTCAGTGAAGTGCATTTGAGCTTCAACAACCGTGAGTTCGATCCGCAGTCGCCATTCATTCAGCAGCGCTTGCGCGATTGTCTTGATGTGTTGCTCGCCGACGATGATGCAACGAAATTGTTTGGCACCTGCACCGATCGGGAAATCTATGTGATCGGCACGGGGCCGACCCTCGAAAGTCACTACCAGCGGTTGGCCGCGGTGCGCGGGCGGGCCGAGCGACCACTGTTCATTTGCGTCGATACGGCCTATCGGCCGCTGCGGGAGAACGGGATCACGCCGGATCTGGTGGTGAGCATCGACCAGCGAATCAGTACTTTGCATTTACCCTTCGAACAATCCGATGGCATACCGCTGGTGTATATGCCCATGAGCGATCCGGAGATGCTGAAGGCCTGGAGGGGCAAGCGTTACGGGGCTTATTCCGCCAGCCCGATTTATGCACGGTTGCGCGAGCAGCATCCCAGGGCGCAATTGCATGTCGGGGGCAGCGTGATCCATCCGGCCGTGGACCTGGCGGTGAAAATGGGGGCCGGACGCATCACGTTGTTCGGCGCCGACTTTGCATTTCCGATGGACAAGACCCATGCCGGCTGGAATGACGGCGACCTCGGGCCACCCGTCAGTCAGGCCAGGTACTGGGTTCGCGATGGCCATGGCCAGCGAGTCAGGACACAGTTGAATTTCCGCAGTTATCTGTGCGTGCTTGAGCGATACATCGCCGGTCATCCGCAGGTGAGTTTCTTCAACAGCAGTCAGGCGGGAGCGATGATTGCCGGAACGCAGTTCAACCCGGAGTTCGTCCAATGAGTGCCCTGTTGAAAGGCCTGTCCGGGTGCCGCCAATGCGCCACGCTGTTCCGACTGGGGCGTGATGTCGAGGCTGCGCTGACCATGGTCGATGTTTTCGATGAGGTGCAGGCGCTGGTGTTGCGCGCGCCTGCAGATGTTCAGCAGGGGTGGACGTGCCTGTTGACTCAAATGCTGGCCTGCCAGGAGCGCCAGGACTGGTTGGGGCTTGCCGACTACCTGGAGTACGAGTTGATCGAACTGCTGGAATCTGTTCCCGCCTGAAGTCGACCGACCGCGCTAGTACGCGGGTTTGTGTCATGGACAGTTTTATGACGTCATTTTTTCGTGGTTGAGGGGCGCTAAGCCCTTGTTTTCTGAGGGGTGGCAGGGTGATGGCAATTTTTTTGAAAAAAGCCCTCAAGCAACCCGCCAACCCGACGATAACTATTACGAAGGTTCTCTAGGCCATACCCGGCGGTTGCCAGGGCCGGAAGCCGCAGTACCCAACCAACGAGGAATTCGTCATGGCATTAACCGTAACCACCAACACCACGTCTCTGGGCGTTCAGAAAAACCTGAACCGCGCTACCGACGCTCTGTCGACTTCGATGAATCGTCTGTCTTCCGGCCTGAAAATCAACAGCGCCAAAGACGACGCCGCCGGCCTGCAGATCGCAACCCGCATGGGCGCGCAAATCCGTGGTGGTAACCAAGCAATCCAGAACGCCAACGACGGTATCTCCGTTGCTCAGACCGCTGAAGGCGCTCTGCAAGCACAGACCGACATTCTGCAGCGTATGCGTGAACTGGCTGTTAAAGCACGTAACGGTACCAACGCTACTGCTGACCAGACCGCTACCAACTCCGAATTCGCTCAGATGTCTGACGAATTGACCCGTATCTCTGCTTCCACCAACCTGAACGGCAAAAACCTGCTGGACGGTTCGGCTGGCACCATGCAGCTGCAAGTAGGTGCGAACACTGGTTCGGCCAACCGTATCGACCTGGTACTGAGCTCCAAGTTCGACGCCGTGAGCCTGTCGGTAGGTAGCGGTACTGTTGTTCTGACCGGTGCAACTTCCGCTGCCCTGTCCGGTAACATCGACAACGCCATCACCGCAATCGACGCTGCTATCGACAAGATCAACAGCACTCGTGCAAACCTGGGTGCTTCGCAAAACCGTCTGACCAGCACCATCGCCAACCTGCAGAACATCGTTGAGAACACCACCGCTGCACAGGGTCGTGTACAAGACACCGACTTCGCTGCAGAAACCGCGAACCTGACCAAGCAGCAAACCCTGCAACAGGCTTCCACTTCTGTTCTGGCACAAGCCAACCAACTGCCTTCCGCTGTACTGAAGCTGCTTCAGTAATTTCGGAATGAGTTTGAGCGGGGGAGTGTGCTGGTCATGCTCTCTCGCTTTTTACTTTAAGAGGTGACGGGCATGGAAATGAGCGTAAAGCTTAACGTGTCTTATCCGGCGCTCCAGTCCGCGAATACGGTTTCGGACAAGCCGACCGAGACGCCTAAAACCGCCAGTGTTACAGCGGCGGAGCCAGTGCCGGACAAAAAACTGCAGTCCGATGACGCTCATCTGAAGCAGGCGGTGCAGGAGATCGAGAAGTTTGTACAGTCGATCAAGCGCAATCTGGAGTTCTCGATAGACGAACAGTCCGGAAAGGTCATCGTGAAGGTCATTGCAAGCGAGACGGGTGAAGTCGTGCGGCAGATTCCTTCCGCAGAGGCCCTCAAGCTGGCCGAGAGCCTGAGCAATGCAAGCCACGTATTGTTCGACGCCAAGGTCTGATAGCTGGCATGAATAATGTCTGTCTGTTCTTGGGACGCTGGTAAGGGTCAAAAGACTGGCAGCAATCTGAAAGGAGATGCAACGTGGCAAGTCCAATTTTACCGGGAACGGGCCTGGGCTCTGGCCTGGACATCAGTTCGATCGTTACCGCGCTGGTCAATTCCGACAAAGCGGCCAAACAAACGCAGATCGATACTGCGACCAAAGCCAACACGCTGAAGATTTCCGGTGTCGGCTCATTGAAAAGTGCCTTGACCGCCTTTCAGACGGCACTGACCAATTTGAGTAGCACGACGAATCCTGCATTTGCGGGTTATACCGCTACGTCGGGCACTCCATCGATCCTCTCTGCGACCTCCGATAACACTGCGGTTGCCGGGACTTACAATGTCGTTGTACAGAGTCTGGCCACTGGTTCGAAAGTAGCCAGTGCTTCTTTTGCCGGCGGTGCTACCAGTGCCATTCCGAGTGGTACTCTGAAAATCAGTCAAAATGGCACTGATTACAATGTAACGATTCCAGCCAATGCGACCCTGCAGAGCACGCGGGATGCCATCAACTCTGCGCAGTCGAGCAATGGCATTTCTGCCAACATCGTGACCGACAGCAGTGGTGCATCGCGTCTGGTCATCAGCTCCAACAAGACTGGTTCGGGTTCCGATCTCACAGTGAGCGGTATCGCAGGTCTCGAAATCGACGGTACTCAGTTGATGGGCAGCAATCCTTCTGCCTCTGCTTCCGGTGCTGTCAGCGCGCTTGCCACGGATGCATCGCTAACCATCGATGGTCTGGCGGTGACCAGCAAGAGCAATACAGTGACCGGAGCGATCAGTGGTTTGACGCTGAACCTGGCGTCTGTGAGCCCGGGTACGCCGCCGGCTGCGGCGACTGTTACCGTGGCGACCAACACGACCGGTCTGCAAACGTCCATCCAGTCGTTCGTGGATTCCTATAACACCCTGATGACCACCATCAACACCTTGTCCAAGGCGACAGCGGATGCCGATGGAAAGCTAACGGTCCAGGCGGCGTTTACGGGTGATTCGTTGACCCGTTCGCTGGTTTCCGATATCCGTGGCGTGCTGACGGCTCCAGGGGCGGGTGGTCCGCTGGCCGTGCTTTCGCAGTTGGGTGTCATGACCGATCGCGACACTGGCAAGCTGGCATTCGACACGACCGCGTTCGGCAAGGCCATGGCTACCAGTGGCATGAGTGGTCAGGTCCAGCAGTTGTTCAATGGTACGGACGCGACCAATGGGCTGCTGACGCGCATGGGGGCGGCGATCAAACCGTACGTGATGACGGGTGGTATGCTCGATCAGCGCAACACCGGTTTGCAGAGTGTGAGCAAAAACCTCAAAGACCAGCAGGCGGCGCTGGATCTGCGTGTTGCGAACATGACCAAGACGTTGACCGCCAAATACAACGCCATGGACCTGTTGGTCGGGCAGATGAAAGCGACCGCGACCAGCATCACGTCGTTCTTCACCTCCTTGAACGCCCAGAAATCCAATAACTAGACATGACGGACGACAAAAACCCGGCAACGCATTTCAGCGTGTGCCGGGTTTTTGTCTTTTCATCTAAAGTTTTCCGACTCGCTGGCGATACACTGGACATACGAGTCATTGTGGCAATGAGGTAGAACATGAATCCAATGTTAGCCCTTCGGCAATATCAGAAAGTAGGCGCGCACGCCCAGGCGTCAGAGGCCAGTCCGCATCGTTTGGTACAGATGCTCATGGAGGGTGGGCTGGATCGTATCGCCCAGGCCAAAGGCGCCATGGAGCGCAAGGACATTCCCGGAAAATGTGTGTCCATCAACAAGGCCGTTGGCATCATCGGTGGCTTGCGTGAAGGCCTGGATCTTGAAAATTGCGCCGAAGCAGTAGGCGAGCTCGACAGTCTTTATCTGTACATGATGCGTCGCCTGGCTGAGGCGAATGTCAAAAGTGATGCGAAGATTCTCGATGAGGTCGCCGGGTTGCTCCGCACCGTCAAAGAAGGCTGGGACGGTATTGCTGAGCCGGGTCCGCAGTTTTAAAGGAGAACACCATGAGTCTTGTATTGCAGCGAATCGAACAAACCCGTGAAGCGCTGGTTGGTGCCCTGGCCGAGCGTAACTGGGAGGCTATCGGTCAATTGGACCTCGATTGCCGTTCCTGCATGGAAGATGTCTTGAGTGAGGCTTCGTTGGACGAGGAGGTCCTGCGTAACAACCTTGAGCAGTTGCTGTTTGTTTACAAGCAACTGCTGGAGGTTGCCATGGGGGAGAGGCAGGCGATAGTCGACGAGATGTCGCAGATCAACCATGCGAAAAATGCGGCAAAGGTTTACCATCTGTTTGGTTAATTAACCCCGGTTAATCCATACGGTGCGCCATAAATTTGACTGTGCACGGTTTTTTGACTTAACTAGTGGCTGGTTCCAGATTTCAGTCGTCTTCAGGCGTAACAAGCCTGCAAGCGTTTAGCTTGCCCCAGCATTTTGGGCATTGAGTTGACTAGGGAAGTTGCTATTGCATGTGGCGTGAAACCAAAATCCTGCTGATTGATGACGATAGCGTCCGCCGCCGCGACCTGGCGGTGATTTTAAATTTTCTCGGCGAAGAAAATTTACCCTGCGGTAGCCATGACTGGCAGCAGGCTGTCGGCTCTCTATCGTCTAGTCGTGAAGTGATCTGTGTCCTCATCGGGACGGTCAATGCTCCTGGTGCACTTCTGGGCCTGTTAAAGACACTCTCGGCATGGGATGAGTTCCTTCCTGTTTTGCTGATGGGCGATAATTCTTCCATTGACCTGCCGGAAGACCAGCGTCGCCGGGTGCTCTCCACCCTCGAAATGCCGCCCAGCTACAGCAAACTGCTCGACTCCCTGCACCGTGCCCAGGTCTATCGCGAGATGTACGACCAGGCCCGCGAACGCGGTCGTCACCGTGAACCCAATCTTTTCCGCAGTCTGGTCGGCACCAGCCGGGCGATCCAGCATGTGCGCCAGATGATGCAGCAAGTTGCCGACACCGACGCCAGTGTGTTGATCCTGGGCGAGTCGGGCACCGGTAAGGAAGTGGTTGCGCGCAACCTGCATTACCACTCCAAGCGTCGTGAAGCACCGTTTGTGCCGGTCAATTGCGGGGCCATTCCGGCCGAGCTGCTGGAAAGCGAATTGTTCGGTCATGAGAAGGGCGCATTTACCGGGGCGATCACCAGTCGTGCCGGGCGTTTCGAACTGGCCAATGGCGGCACGCTGTTCCTCGACGAGATCGGCGACATGCCGCTGCCGATGCAGGTCAAGTTGTTGCGCGTGTTGCAGGAGCGAACCTTCGAGCGCGTGGGTAGCAACAAGACCCAGGGCGTTGATGTGCGCATCATTGCTGCGACCCACAAGAACCTTGAGAGCATGATCGAGGTCGGCACGTTCCGCGAAGACCTTTACTATCGGCTGAACGTGTTCCCTATCGAGATGGCGCCGCTGCGCGAGCGTGTCGAAGATATTCCGCTGTTGATGAACGAACTGATTTCGCGCATGGAGCACGAGAAGCGCGGTTCGATCCGTTTCAATTCCGCAGCCATCATGTCGCTGTGCCGTCACGGCTGGCCGGGCAACGTTCGCGAGCTGGCCAACCTGGTGGAGCGCATGGCGATCATGCATCCGTACGGGGTGATCGGTGTGGCGGAATTGCCGAAGAAATTCCGCTATGTCGACGACGAAGATGAGCAAATGGTCGACAGCTTGCGCAGTGATCTCGAAGAACGGGTGGCCATCAACGGCCACACGCCGGACTTCACCGCCAATGCCATGTTGCCGCCGGAAGGCCTGGACCTGAAAGACTACCTTGGTGGTCTGGAGCAAGGGTTGATCCAGCAGGCGCTGGACGATGCCAATGGCATCGTGGCGCGTGCCGCCGAGCGCCTGCGCATTCGCCGTACCACGCTGGTGGAAAAGATGCGCAAGTACGGCATGAGCCGTCGTGATGGAGATGAGCAGGCGGATGATTGACGCCTGTTTTTCAAGTGCTTCATTTTCCAGCGGATTTTTTTAGGCACGGGTATTGCTAAGTTCCTCGCAACGTTCCGTTTCACTGACGGTCAGCCAAGCGAGAGAACACCCATGCCCCCATCCGCCCAGATGTCTCCTGTCTCAGATGCTCTTGGGGATGCCTCGGGACAACCATCGTCCGTAGAGCAGGCAAGCCGGCTTGGTCTTGAGCAGGCTTTTGCGTTGTTCAACCAGATGTCGAACCAGTTGACCAGTTCCTACAGCATGCTCGAAGCGCGGGTTACCGAGCTCAAGGGTGAGCTGGCGGTGGTCAGCGCGCAGCGCATGCAGGAGTTGGCGGAAAAGGAACGCCTGGCCAACCGTCTGCAAAATCTTCTCGATCTTTTGCCAGGGGGTGTCATCGTAATCGACGCTCAGGGCATCGTGTGTGAAGCCAATCCGGCGGCCTCCGAGCTGCTCGGGCTGCCGCTCGAAGGTGAACTGTGGCGTCACGTCATTGCCCGCTGCTTTGCCCCTCGCGAAGATGACGGTCACGAAATCTCCCTCAAGAATGGTCGGCGCCTGTCGATTGCCACGCGCTCGCTGGATGCCGAACCTGGGCAGCTCGTGCTTCTGAACGACCTGACTGAAACCCGTCATTTGCAAGACCAACTGGCCCGCCATGAGCGCCTTTCCTCTCTTGGGCGCATGGTTGCCTCGCTGGCTCACCAGATTCGCACGCCGTTGTCGGCGGCCTTGCTGTATGCCAGTCATTTGACTGAACAGGCGTTGCCGGTGGAGACCCAACAGCGGTTTGCCGGGCGTCTCAAGGAGCGCTTGCACGAGCTGGAGCATCAGGTGCGCGACATGCTGGTATTCGCGCGGGGCGAGTTGCCTTTGACCGATCGGGTAACCCCCAGACAGCTGATGCAGTCACTGCAGGCGGCAGCGTTGACCCATGTGCAGGATCTGCCGATCCGCTGGCAGTGTGACAGTCACGCGGGTGAACTGCTGTGCAGTCGCGACACGCTGGTCGGGGCTCTGCTCAATCTCGTTGAAAATGCGATCCAGGCCAGCAACGCCAATGTGCGCCTGAAAGTCCATCTGTATACCCGCAACAACCACTTGCGCGTGTGCATCAGTGATAGCGGCAGCGGTATAGAGCGCGCCGTGCTGGGGCGTCTGGGCGAGCCGTTCTTCACGACCAAGGCGACCGGGACCGGCCTGGGCCTGACCGTGGTCAAGGCGGTCGCGCGTGCCCATCAGGGCGATTTCCGATTGCACTCGCGGCTGGGGCGCGGCACCTGTGCGCAGGTGATCCTGCCGCTTTTTGTCAGTGAAGAAAGCAATGCTCAAGGAGTGGAGTGAAGCGCATGAGTATCAGGGTTTTACTGGTCGAGGATGACCGCGCCTTGCGTGAAGCGCTGGCCGATACGCTGCTGCTCGCCGGCCACGACTACAAGGCGGTGGCGTCGGCAGAGGAGGCGTTGGTCGCGGTCGAGGCCGAGGTGTTCAATCTGGTAATCAGCGACGTCAACATGCCGGGCATGGATGGTCACCAATTGCTGGGCGTACTGCGAGCGCGCCAGCCGCAGCTGCCGGTGTTACTGATGACGGCGCACGGTGACGTGGAGCGTGCGGTGGATGCGATGCGCCAGGGCGCGGCCGACTATCTGGTCAAGCCGTTCGAGCCCAAGGCGTTGCTCGATCAGGTCGCGCGACATGCGCTGGGCAGTCTTGGGGCTGCTGACAGTGAAGGGCCGGTGGCATTCGAGCCAGCCAGTGCACAATTGCTGGAGCTGGCCGCGCGGGTGGCCCGCAGTGATTCCACGGTGCTGATCTCCGGTGAGTCGGGGACGGGCAAGGAGGTGCTGGCGCGTTACATCCACCAGCAATCCCATCGTGCCAGTCAGCCGTTTATCGCGATCAATTGTGCGGCGATCCCGGACAACATGCTGGAAGCCACGTTGTTTGGTCATGAAAAGGGTTCCTTCACCGGCGCCATCGCGGCGCAGGCCGGCAAGTTCGAGCAGGCTGACGGCGGGACCATCCTGCTTGACGAAATTTCCGAAATGCCCCTGGGGCTGCAAGCCAAATTGCTGCGCGTGCTGCAAGAGCGCGAAGTCGAGCGAGTGGGGGCGCGAAAGCCCATTGCCCTGGACATTCGCGTGGTGGCGACCACCAACCGTGACCTGGCCGGGGAAGTGGCGGCCGGCCGTTTCCGCGAAGACCTTTACTATCGTCTGTCGGTGTTTCCGCTGGCGTGGCGTCCGCTGCGTGAGCGTACTGCCGATATTCTGCCGCTGGCCGAGCGGTTGCTGGCCAGGCACGTCCATAAAATGAAGCATGCGGCAGCACGCCTGTCGCCTGAGGCGCAGGCTTGCCTGATCGGTTATCCGTGGCCAGGTAATGTGCGAGAGCTCGATAATGCCATTCAGCGCGCCTTGATTCTGCAGCAGGGCGGTTTGATCCAGCCGCAGGATTTTTGCCTGGCCGGGCCGGTCTCCTGCGTGCCTTTGCCGGTGGCCACGCCTGTGCCGCTGGTGGAGGTCGAGGCGGAGTCCGCCGGAGCGTTGGGTGATGATCTTCGCCGGCGCGAGTTCCAGATGATCATCGACACCTTGCGCGCCGAGCGTGGCCGACGCAAGGAGGCGGCCGAGCGCCTGGGTATCAGTCCGCGTACCTTGCGCTACAAGCTGGCGCAGATGCGCGATGCAGGAATGGATGTGGAAGCGTATTTGTTCGCCACCTGAACCCGATCCCCTGTAGGAGCCAGCGGTGCGGCGTCCCGACTTGCCGGCGAACCGAGGGCGGTGAGGTCGGTGTTACGGCCACCTTTGGTTCGCCGGCAAGCCTGGCTCCTACGGGGGAGCGTGCGCTAAGGGCTTTTGTTCAGTGGGCGCGCGGAGCTGGCACCCTTGTTGCTAACACCTCACTACCCGTCGAATGAGTGTCAAAAAATTGCGGGTCGCCAACGACGTAGCTCGTCAAAGAGAGAAGCCATGAGTCAAGGTATTGAATTTAATCGGTTGATGCTGGATATGCGTGCCATGCAAATGGATGCCATGTCTATGCCGAAATCGACTGCCGCCGCCCCGGAGCTGAGTGGCAACAGCTTTTCCGACATGCTGGGTCAGGCCGTCAATAAAGTGAACGATACCCAGCAGGCCTCCAATCAGTTGGCCAGTGCCTTCGAGATCGGCAAGAGCGGCGTCGACCTGACGGACGTGATGATTGCCTCGCAGAAGGCCAGTGTGTCTTTCCAGGCCTTGACCCAAGTGCGTAACAAGCTGGTTCAGGCTTACCAAGACATCATGCAGATGCCGGTTTAAGGACGAGATTGAGTCATGGCAGAAGCAGTCGCCGATAACGTTCCGGCCAAGGCCACACCGCCAGGCGGCAAGCCGCCGCTGTTCGGGCTGTCCTTCCTGGAAAACCTTTCCGAGATGACCATGTTGCGTCAGGTGGGCCTTCTGGTCGGCCTGGCTGCGAGCGTGGCGATCGGTTTTGCCGTGGTGTTGTGGTCCCAGCAGCCGGATTATCGTCCGCTGTACGGCAGCCTTGCCGGCATGGACGCCAAACAGGTCATGGATACCCTCGCTTCCGCCGACATTCCCTATACCGTCGAACCCAATTCCGGCGCCCTGCTGGTCAAGGCCGATGATCTGCCCCGCGCGCGCCTGAAACTGGCGGCCGCGGGTGTGACGCCCAGCGATGGCAACGTCGGTTTCGAGATCCTCGACAAGGAGCAGGGCCTGGGCACCAGCCAGTTCATGGAGGCCACCCGTTACCGTCGCGGCCTGGAAGGCGAGCTGGCGCGCACCATTTCCAGTCTGAACAACGTCAAGGGTGCCCGTGTGCACCTGGCGATACCGAAGAGTTCCGTGTTCGTACGCGACGAGCGCAAGCCGAGCGCTTCGGTTCTGGTCGAGCTGTATTCCGGTCGCTCGCTTGAGCCAGGCCAGGTCGTGGCCATCGTCAATCTTGTGGCGACCAGCGTGCCTGAACTCAGCAAGTCGCAGATCACCGTGGTCGACCAGAAGGGCAACCTGCTCTCCGACCAGGCGGAAAACTCCGAACTGACCATGGCCGGCAAACAGTTCGACTACAGCCGTCGCATGGAAAGCATGCTGACCCAGCGTGTGCACAACATCCTGCAACCGGTACTCGGCAATGACCGCTACAAGGCCGAGGTTTCCGCCGATGTGGATTTCAGTGCCGTCGAGTCGACTGCCGAGCAGTTCAACCCGGATCAACCGGCGCTGCGCAGCGAGCAGTCGGTCAACGAGCAACGTACCGCCAGCAATGGCCCGCAAGGCGTACCGGGGGCTTTGAGCAACCAGCCGCCATCGCCGGCTTCCGCACCGCAAACCACGGGCGGCGCCACGGCGTCGGCGGGCATGGTGCAGCCAGGGCAACCCTTGATCGATGCCAACGGCCAGCAAATCATGGACCCGGCCACCGGTCAGCCGATGCTGGCGCCTTACCCGGCAGACAAACGCTCGCAATCGACCAAGAACTTCGAACTCGACCGTTCCATCAGCCACACCAAACAGCAGCTGGGCCGTTTGAATCGCCTGTCGGTGTCGGTGGTGGTCGATGATCAGGTCAAGGTCAACCCGGCCAACGGCGAGACGACCCGTACACCGTGGAGCGCCGACGAATTGGCGCGCTTCACCCGTCTGGTGCAGGACGCCGTCGGTTTCGACGCCAGTCGTGGCGACAGTGTCAGCGTGATCAACATGCCGTTCTCCGCCGACCGCGGTGAAGTGATTGCCGATATTCCGTTCTACTCCCAGCCCTGGTTCTGGGACATCGTCAAGCAAGTGCTGGGCGTCCTGTTCATTCTGGTGCTGGTGTTCGGTGTACTGCGTCCGGTGCTCAACAACATTACCGGTGGCGGCAAGAAAGAGCTGGCCGGCATCGGCAGCGACGTGGAACTCGGTGGCATGGGCGGTCTGGATGGCGAACTGGCCAACGACCGCGTCAGCCTCGGCGGCCCGCAAAGCATCCTGCTGCCAAGCCCGAGCGAGGGCTATGACGCGCAGTTGAACGCAATCAAGAGTCTGGTGGCAGAAGACCCGGGTCGTGTGGCTCAGGTCGTGAAAGAGTGGATTAACGCAGATGAGTGATAACCGAGCCGTTGCCGCCAAACTGTCCAAAGTCGACAAGGCAGCGATCCTGCTGCTGTCCCTTGGCTCTACCGACGCCGCCCAGGTGCTGCGCCACATGGGACCCAAGGAGGTCCAGCGTGTCGGTGTGGCCATGGCGCAGATGGGGAACGTGCATCGCGAGCAAGTCGAGCAGGTCATGAGCGAGTTCGTCGACATCGTCGGCGACCAGACCAGCCTCGGCGTGGGCTCCGATGACTATGTCCGCAAAATGCTCACCCAGGCCCTGGGCGAAGACAAGGCCAACGGCCTGATCGACCGGATCCTGCTGGGAGGCAACACCAGCGGCCTCGATAGCCTCAAGTGGATGGAGCCGCGCGCCGTTGCCGACGTGATCCGTTACGAACACCCGCAGATCCAGGCGATCGTGGTGGCTTACCTCGACCCGGATCAGGCAGGCGAAGTGCTCGGCAACTTCGACCACAAGGTGCGACTGGATATCATCCTGCGAGTGTCGTCGCTGAACACCGTTCAGCCAGCGGCTCTGAAGGAACTGAACCAGATTCTCGAGAAGCAGTTCTCCGGCAACTCCAATGCCTCGCGCACCACCCTGGGCGGTATCAAGCGCGCGGCGGACATCATGAACTTCCTCGACAGCTCGATCGAAGGTCAACTGATGGACTCGATCCGCGAAGTCGACGAAGACCTGTCCGGTCAGATCGAAGACCTCATGTTTGTGTTCAACAACCTGGCCGATGTCGATGATCGCGGCATCCAGGCCCTGTTGCGTGAAGTGTCTTCCGACGTGCTGGTGCTGGCCCTCAAGGGCTCGGACGAAAACGTCAAGGAAAAGATCTTCAAGAACATGTCCAAGCGTGCGGCGGAACTGTTGCGCGACGACCTCGAAGCCAAGGGGCCGGTGCGTGTCAGCGACGTGGAAACGGCGCAGAAGGAAATCCTCACCATCGCCCGTCGTATGGCCGAGGCCGGAGAAATCGTTCTCGGCGGCAAGGGCGGCGAGGAAATGATCTAACGCCATGGTCAAGCATGATGAGTCGCCCACTGACCTGATCCGGGCCGGGCAGGCCAGTGGTTTCGATACCTGGGCGCTGCCCAGTTTCGATCCGCCGGAACCCGAGCCTGAGCCGGAGCCGGAACCCGAGCCGCCGGAAATCGAGGAAGTGCCGCTGGAGGAAGTTCAGCCACTGACACTCGAAGAACTCGAAAGCATTCGCCAGGAAGCCTACAACGAAGGCTTCGCGGTGGGCGAAAGGGAAGGCTTCCACAGCACCACGCTCAAGGTCCGTCAGGAAGCCGAAGTGGCACTGGCCGCCAAGATCGCCAGCCTTGAACAACTGATGACGCATTTGTTCGAGCCCATTGCCGAGCAGGACACCCAGATCGAAAAGTCGCTGGTCAACCTCGTGCAGCACATCACCCGGCAGGTGATTCAGCGCGAGTTGGCCATCAACTCCACGCAGATCGAACACGTCATGCGCGAAGCCCTCAAGCTTCTGCCGCTGGGTGTGGACAATGTGCGCCTGTACGTCAACCCGCAGGATTTCGCACAGGTCAAAGCCTTGCGCGAGCGCCATGAAGAAACCTGGCGAATCGTCGAAGACGAGGCCATGTTGCCGGGCGGTTGTCGGGTCGAGACCGAGCACAGTCGTATCGACGCCACGGTGGAAACCCGCGTCGTGCAAGCGATGGACAAGCTGTTCGATCAATTGCACGAGCAGGCATTGCACCCGGCCGAGCCGGACGTGAGCCTTGAATTGCCGATGGCCAGCCTGCCTGCGGCACAGGGCGCGGACACCCCCGATGCGCCTTGAACGCACCAGTTTTGCCAAGCGCTTGGGCGGTTATGCCGAGGCCATTCAACTGCAGGGCGCGCCCATCCTGGAAGGTCGACTGCTACGCATGGTCGGCTTGACCCTCGAAGCCGAAGGCTTGCGTGCGGCCATGGGCAGTCGCTGCATGGTCATCAACGACGACAGCCATCACCCGGTGCAGGTCGAAGCCGAGGTCATGGGGTTTTCCGGCAGCAAGGTTTTTCTGATGCCGGTCGGCAGCGTTGCCGGCATCGCGCCGGGCGCTCGGGTCGTGCCGCTGTCCGATGGCGGGCGCCTGCCGATGGGCATGAGCATGCTGGGGCGGGTGCTCGATGGCGCCGGCCGAGCGCTGGACGGCAAGGGCGGGATGAAGGCCGAGGACTGGGTGCCGATGGACGGCCCGACCATCAACCCGCTCAAGCGCGAACCCATCAGTGAGCCGCTGGATGTGGGTATCCGTAGCATCAACGGGATGTTGACGGTCGGTCGCGGCCAGCGTCTGGGCCTGTTTGCAGGTACTGGCGTGGGTAAGTCGGTGTTGCTGGGCATGATGACCCGCTTCACCGAGGCCGACATCATCGTCGTCGGGCTGATCGGTGAGCGGGGTCGTGAAGTGAAGGAATTCATCGAGCACATCCTCGGTGAAGAAGGGCTCAAGCGTTCGGTGGTCGTCGCGTCGCCGGCGGACGACGCGCCGCTCATGCGTCTGCGTGCCGCCATGTACTGCACTCGCATCGCCGAATATTTCCGTGACAAGGGCAAGAACGTCCTCCTGCTGATGGACTCCCTGACCCGTTTCGCCCAGGCCCAGCGGGAAATTGCCCTGGCCATCGGTGAGCCGCCGGCAACCAAGGGTTATCCACCGTCGGTATTCGCCAAGCTGCCGAAACTGGTGGAGCGGGCCGGTAACGCCGAAAAGGGCGGTGGTTCGATCACGGCCTTCTACACCGTACTGTCCGAAGGCGATGACCAGCAGGACCCGATTGCCGACTCGGCGCGGGGCGTGCTCGACGGGCATATCGTGCTCTCGCGGCGACTGGCCGAGGAAGGTCATTACCCGGCCATCGATATCGAAGCTTCGATCAGCCGGGTGATGCCGGCCGTGGTGTCGCCGGAGCACATGACCCGCGCGCAGTATTTCAAGCAGCTGTGGTCGCGTTATCAGCAAAGCCGTGACCTGATCAGTGTCGGTGCCTATGTCGCCGGTGGTGACCGTGAGACCGACCTGGCCATTTCCCTGCAACCGCAGTTGGTCAAATACCTGCGTCAGGGCCTCAACGACAGCATCAGCCTGGGCGAAAGCGAGGCGTATCTCGCCTCGATCTTCGCGCCTGCGGCGGGCGGCTAACCGGCCATGGCCCAGACTCGGGCGGGACGCCTGGCTCCCGTGGTGGAAATGGCCGAGAAGGCCGAAAAAACCGCGGTCCAGCGCCTGGGGCATTTCCAGGGGCAGGTACGTCTGGCAGAAAGCAAGCTGGCCGACCTCGAAGCGTTTCGCCTCGACTATCAGGAGCAATGGATCGTGCGCGGCAGTGGTGGCGTATCGGGCCAGTGGCTGTTGGGTTATCAGGGATTTCTGGCTCAACTGGGCACGGCCATCGACCAGCAGCGACAAAGCCTGGCCTGGCACCAGAACAACCTCAACAAGGCGCGGGACACCTGGCAGCAGGCATTCGCCCGGGTCGAAGGATTGCGCAAACTGGTCCAGCGATACATGGACGAGGCGCGGGCGCTGGAGGACAAGCGCGAACAGAAACTGCTGGACGAGTTGTCGCAGCGCTTGCCGCGGCAGGATCAGTATTGAATCAGCCAGATCGAGTGACCGTAGGAGCGAGGCTTGCCCGCGAAGACGGCCTCACGTCAAGCGGCACCAATGAAAACGCCTTCGCCGGCAAGTCGGATCGCCGCACCGCCGGCTCCTACAGTGAAAGCGATCTGTCAGGCGGCACACCTTTACTACCTTGCCCAGGCCTCTACCAAATGCTAAACCTTGTACAACCTGGATCAACAATGACAAGGAAGCCATAACATGTCAGTTGTCACAGAAGTCTCCCCGGATGGGCAAAAGCTGACGATATCGGTCAAGGGACGATTCGATTTCGCCAAGCATCAGGAATTTCGCGAGTCTTATGAGTGCGTTGATCGAAACATGCCGAGTTCGGTGGTGGTCGATCTCAAAGAGGCGACCTACCTCGATAGCTCCGCGCTGGGCATGTTGCTGCTGTTGCGTGATCACGCCGGCGGCGACGATTCGGATATTCGCGTGGTCAACAGCAGTTCCGATGTGAGGAAAATCCTCGCGATCTCCAATTTCGACAAGCTGTTCGACATCAGTTGATTGCCGTGCAGCCTGCACTCGAATCGCTGACGATACTGATCGCCGAAGACAGCGCGGCTGACCGCATGCTGCTGTCGAGCATCGTGCGGCGCCAGGGGCATCAGGTATTGACGGCGACCAACGGGGCCGAAGCGGTCGAAGCGTTTGATCAGCAACGTCCGCAACTGGTGTTGATGGACGCGATGATGCCGGTGATGGACGGCTTCGAAGCCGCTCGGCAGATCAAGGCATTGGCCGGGGAAACTCTGGTACCGATCATCTTCCTGACTTCATTGTCCGAAAGCGAGGCCTTGGCCCGTTGTCTGGAAGTTGGAGGTGACGATTTTCTGGCGAAACCGTACAACCAGGTGATCCTGGCCGCCAAAATCAAGGCGATGGATCGCCTGCGGCGGTTGCAGGCCACGGTGCTGCAGCAGCGTGACCAGATCGCCCGGCATCACGATTACTTGCTCAACGAGCAGCGAGTGGCCAAGGCGGTGTTCGACAAGGTGGCGCACTCCGGCTGCCTGAATGCCCCCAACATCCGTTACCTGCAATCGCCTTATGCGCTGTTCAATGGTGATTTGCTGCTGGCTGCGTTTACCCCGGCCGGTGATATGCATGTGCTGCTTGGCGATTTCACCGGTCATGGCTTGCCGGCTGCGGTCGGCGCGATGCCCCTGGCCGAAGTTTTCTACGGCATGACTGCCAAGGGCTATGGACTGGCCGAAACCCTGCGCGAAATGAACGCCAAGCTCAAGCGCATCCTGCCGGTGGATATGTTTTGTTGTGCAACCCTGTTGAGCCTGAGTTTTCAGCGTCGTTCGGTGGAGGTCTGGAACGGCGGCATGCCGGATGGTTATCTGCACAGCATTGCCACGGGGGAGCGCACGCCGCTGTCTGCACGGCATCTGCCGCTGGGCGTATTGAGCCCGCAGGCCTTCGATGACAGCACCGAAGTGTTCCCAATGGCGATGGGCGATCGGGTGTTCCTCCTGTCCGACGGGGTGATCGACACCTGTGATGCCAACGATCAATTGTTTGGTGTGCAGCGCCTGCAACAGGTGTTTGCCGCCAATCGTCATCCGGACACTTTGTTCGAGGAGATCGAGCAGGCACTGCGGGATTTTCGTGGCCAAGCCCGCGACGATGTCAGCATGGTCGAAATCAGCCTGCTGGATCCGCAACAGCTCAGTCCGTCGCCTCCCATCTATTCCGACAGTGGTCAATCCTGTCCGCTGGACTGGTCGGTGAGTTTTGAGTTTCGCGCCTCCACGCTCAAGCGCTTCAACCCGCTGCCATACCTGTTGCAACTGTTGCTTGAGGTTCATGGGCTGCGGGCGCAGAGCGGGGCGCTCTACAGTGTACTGGCCGAGCTGTACTCCAATGCGCTGGAGCATGGCGTGCTTGGGCTGGATTCCAGTCTCAAGCGCGATATCGCCGGCTTCGGCCGCTATTATCAGCAGCGCAGCGCACGTCTGGATCAACTGCAGGACGGTTACGTGCGGGTACATTTGCAGGTTATGCCGCAAGGTGAAGGTGGTTGCCTGGTGATCCGCGTCGAGGACAGCGGCAAGGGATTCGATGTGGGATCAGTGATGGAGCGTCCCCTTGATCCGGTCCGTTTGTCGGGTCGTGGTGTCAGTCTGATCCGTCAGTTGGGGCGTAACGCCAGTTGGTCCGACGATGGTCGAAGCGCCCGCGTGGAGTTTTTCTGGGAGGCTCTGGCATAATCCGCGCATTCTTGATCAAGGAGTGAACAAGTGGCAGACATACATCTGGACCCGGACGCTTTGAACGCGTTGCGGGAGGTCATGGAGGATGAGTTTTCGACGCTGATCGATACCTTCCTTGCGGACTCCGTAGAGCGCTTGCAACGGTTGACCGTGTCGACCGATGCCGCGCAGGTTCTTGAGGCGGCTCACAGCTTCAAGGGGAGCAGCAGCAATATGGGCGCCATACGCCTGGCGGGGCTCTGCCATGAGCTGGAGCAACGAGCCAAGGGGCAAAATCTTTCTGATCTTGAGGCTCTGGTGGCTGAAATCGCCCGTGAGTTTGCGTTTATCCGCCCGCTTTATGAACAAGAGCGTCAGCGTTCTCTTTCGGCCAGCACGACCGCTCGACCTTTTTGATCGCGTCCGTTAGTGAAACTGGCGCGACCTTTGCAGCTTACTCCACAACTGTACCTACGATTCCAGTGCAGCGGAGACCGTTAAATGCCCGTTACCCCCAATACACTGCTTCAGGCCGCCGCGCAGGCCAAGACTCAAACCGTCTCCGCCAATCCCACGGCGTCGGTCACTGAGCCCGGGGATAAGGCTGCAAGCTTCGCTCAGGTCTATGCCAGGCAGGCTCAGAGCACGCCCGCTCCGACGGCCGGTGCCTCGGTCAAACCGGTGCGCGACAAGACTCCCGATAGCGTCGGCAAGAAGGATGTCGCCGACGACAATTCTGCCGCCCCGCAGCCGACGGTTGCCGATAGCGGCAAAACCTTGCCTGATGAAAAAACGGCACAGACTGACGATCAGTCCTCCAGCGACGAAGCGACCGACAGCGCGCCGACAACCGTCGTCGATGCCGTGACCGTCGATCCGGCGCTTGACCCGGCCTTGCTGCAGGTCGTGCAGCCTGTTGAAACAGCACCGCTGCCGACAACGCCGCAGGTGGAAGTCGCGCAGCCAGCGGCCCAGCCGATCAGCCCCGCTTCGATGGCCGCCACAAGCGCGGCGACAGTTGCCGTCGCCGCTACTGATACCAATACCGATCCCGATTTCGACCCTGAAGCCGATCCTCTCGACGCATTGCCTGCCGTGCGCATGGCCATGGAGCAAAGCGGACACGTGTCTGCGTCCAGTCAGTCGCAGCCCAAAGTGGCAGCAACGCCTGCCCAGGCTCAGGCGGAAGGTGAGCAGACCTCGGCGCAGAATTTTGCCGCCGGCATGGCCAGCATGCTCGAAGTCCAGACCAGCAAGGACAGCACTGAGCAGGGGGGAGACAAGGCGTTCAGCGGTCTGATCGATGACGGCCTCAAGGACCTGAAGGCGGCCAGCAGCGATACCCGGGTCGATGATTTCGCCAACCGTCTGGCGGCGCTGACTCAGGCGGCGACACCGAAAACCGCCAATGCCGTGCCGGTGAACCAGCCGATCGCCATGCATCAGAGCGGCTGGACCGAAGAAGTGGTCAACCGGGTCATGTACCTGTCCAGTGCCAATCTCAAGGCGGCGGACATACAACTGCAGCCGGCCGAGTTGGGGCGCCTGGACATTCGGGTGAACATGATTCCGGACCAGCAGACCCAGGTGACGTTCATGAGCGCTCACGCCGGCGTTCGCGAAGCGCTGGATGGCCAGGTGCATCGCCTGCGTGACATGTTTGCACAACAAGGCATGGGCCAGGTCGATGTCAACGTGTCCGACCAGTCCCGAGGCTCGCAGCAAGGACAGCAACAGGCTCAGCAGAGCCAGAGCGGTCGGTCCAGTGCAAATGGCGGTCGACTCGACGGCATGGACGAAGAGCTCGCACCGAGCGTTGCCGAGGTGGCTGCGCCGGTGACCAGCGTGATCGGCTCCAGCGCGGTCGACTACTACGCCTGATCTGATTCAATTCTCTCTGTAGGAGCGAGCAAGCTCGCGATGGACGCAAACGATAACGCTGGGAGCCTGACACCCCGGGGCGTTCTTCAGTCCATCGCGAGCTTGCTCGCTCCTACAGGGGGGGGGCGCATCCCCCGTCCGATACTTCTGGCATAACACTTGCTCCAGCCTTGCCGTGCGACTGTGAAAACCCGAATAGTGACGGATTATTGGCATGGCGAAGAGCGACGCAGCAGCGGTAAAAGATCCCGCAACCAAAGGCAAAATCAAGCTGATTATCCTGATCGTGGTGGCTCTGCTGCTGGCGATCGGTATGTCCGTGGGGGCGACCTGGTTTTTCATGCACAGTGCCCAGAGCAAGCCTGTGGCCGTGGCCGAAACCGCTCCGATCGGTAAACAACCGGCGATTTTCGAGGCGATGGCGCCGGCGTTCGTCGCCAACTACAACCAGAACGGCCGTCAGCGCTACATGCAGGTGAGCATCACCATGCTGGCGCGCAATCAGGCGGATCTGGATGCGCTGAAGGTTCACATGCCGGTGATCCGCAACAACCTGGTCATGCTGTTCTCCGGGCAGGATTTCGCCACGCTGGCATCGCCGGTCGGCCAGGAAATGCTGCGTCAGAAAGCGACGGCCAGCGTCCAGGAAGTGGCTCAGAAAGAACTCGGCAAAGTGGTCGTCGAACAGTTGCTTTTCACTAATTTCGTACTGCAGTAGGAAACACGACATGGCCGTGCAGGACCTGCTGTCCCAGGATGAAATCGACGCGCTGTTGCATGGCGTGGACGATGGTCTGGTACAGACCGATACCGTTGCCGACCCCGGCACCGTCAAAAGCTATGACCTGACCAGCCAGGATCGCATCGTCCGTGGACGCATGCCGACCCTGGAAATGATCAACGAACGTTTCGCCCGCTACACGCGCATCAGCATGTTCAACATGCTGCGCCGTTCGGCGGACGTGGCGGTCGGTGGCGTGCAGGTCATGAAATTCGGCGAATACGTGCATTCGCTGTACGTACCGACCAGCCTCAACCTGGTCAAGATCAAGCCGCTGCGTGGCACGGCATTGTTCATTCTCGACGCCAAACTGGTGTTCAAGCTGGTGGACAACTTCTTTGGCGGTGACGGCCGTCACGCCAAGATCGAAGGCCGTGAATTCACCCCGACCGAGCTGCGTGTGGTGCGCATGGTGCTGGAGCAGGCCTTCATCGACTTGAAGGAAGCCTGGCAAGCAATCATGGAAGTGAACTTCGAGTACATCAACTCGGAAGTGAACCCGGCCATGGCCAACATCGTAGGTCCCAGCGAAGCCATCGTCGTGTCGACCTTCCACATCGAACTCGATGGCGGTGGCGGTGACCTGCACGTAACCATGCCGTATTCGATGATCGAGCCGGTGCGCGAAATGCTCGACGCCGGCTTCCAGTCGGACCTCGACGATCAGGACGAGCGCTGGGTCAATGCCCTGCGCCAGGATGTGCTGGATGTCGACGTGCCGATCGGCGCCACGGTTGCCCGTCGCCAATTGAAGCTGCGCGACATTCTGCACATGCAGCCGGGGGACATTATCCCGGTGGAAATGCCGGAAGACATGATCATGCGCGCCAATGGCGTACCGGCTTTCAAGGTCAAGATGGGGTCGCACAAAGGCAATCTTGCCTTGCAAGTGATCGAGCCGATCGAGCGCCGTTGACCGGCGTTTACACATTCGCTTTTAACTGACGGCCTCCCGCAGACAGGTGGCCCGCCGAGGACAAATGATGGCTGACGAAATGAACATCCAGGACGACCAGGCACTGGCAGACGAATGGGCTGCGGCCCTGGAAGAAACCGGCGATGCCGGTCAGGCCGACATCGACGCCCTGTTGGCGGCCGACAACCGTGTACCGATGGAAGAGTTCGGCAGCATGCCGAGAAACACCGATCCGGTCAGCCTGGAAGGGCCGAACCTGGATGTGATCCTTGATATCCCGGTGTCGATTTCCATGGAAGTGGGCAGCACTGAAATCAACATCCGCAACCTGCTGCAACTCAACCAGGGGTCGGTCATCGAACTTGACCGCCTGGCTGGCGAGCCGCTGGACGTGCTGGTCAACGGTACGTTGATCGCCCATGGCGAAGTGGTCGTGGTCAACGAAAAGTTCGGCATCCGCCTGACTGACGTGATCAGCCCAAGTGAACGCATCAAGAAGTTGCGCTGAGTGAAAAAGCTTTCTGTTTGCTTGCTGGCGCTGGCGCTGCCGTTCGATGTGCTGGCCGCCGAACCTGTCGCCACTGCTGCCGCCGCCCCTGCGGTCAGTAGCGGGGTGGCCGGACAGTTGACGCAGCTGGTGTTCGGCCTGCTGCTGGTGCTGGGGCTGATTTTTTTCCTCGCCTGGCTGTTGCGCCGGGTCCAGCAGGCCGGTCCTGCCGGCAAGGGGCAGGTGATCGAGCTGATCGGTTCACGCGCCCTCGGCCCTCGCGATCGTCTGATGTTGGTGCAGGTCGGCAATGAGCAGATTCTGCTCGGTCTGAGCCCAGGCACCATCACTGCGTTGCACGTGCTCAAGGAGCCGGTGCAGGTACCGAGCGGGACTGAAAAGGCGACCCCGGAGTTTGCCCAGCATTTGTTGAAGATGCTCGGCAAGGATCAGAAGGATAAGAAGTAATGGGTGCGTTACGCATCGTCTTGACGCTGGCCCTGATGTTGGGCGCGCCGTTGGCATGGGCCGCCGACCCGTTGTCGATCCCTGCCATTACCCTGGGCACAAACGCACAGGGTGCCCAGGAGTATTCGGTCAGCCTGCAGATCCTGCTGATCATGACCGCGCTGAGCTTCATCCCGGCGTTCGTCATTTTGATGACCAGCTTCACCCGGATCATCATTGTTTTCTCGATCCTGCGTCAGGCCCTGGGTCTGCAGCAGACGCCGTCGAACCAGATCCTCACGGGCATGGCGATGTTTCTCACCCTGTTCATCATGGCGCCTGTGTTCGATCGCGTTAATCAGGACGCCTTGCAGCCTTACCTGGCTGAAAAAATGACTGCCCAGGACGCGGTGGCCAAGGCTCAGGTGCCGATCAAGGATTTCATGCTGGCCCAGACGCGCACCAGTGATCTGGAACTGTTCATGCGGCTGTCCAAGCGCACTGACATTGCCACCCCGGATCAGGCGCCGTTGACCATCCTGGTGCCGGCGTTCGTCACATCGGAGCTGAAAACCGCATTCCAGATCGGTTTCATGATCTTCATTCCGTTCCTGATCATCGACCTGGTGGTCGCCAGTGTGCTGATGGCCATGGGTATGATGATGCTCTCGCCGCTGATCATTTCCCTGCCGTTCAAAATCATGTTGTTCGTGCTGGTCGATGGCTGGGCGTTGATCATTGGCACCCTGGCGAGCAGCTTTGGCGGTGTCTCGCCATGACGCCTGAAGTAGCGGTCGACATTTTCCGGGAGGCGCTCTGGCTGACCACCATGATGGTCGCCATCCTGGTGATTCCGAGTCTGCTGGTGGGGCTGCTGGTGGCCATGTTCCAGGCCGCCACGCAGATCAACGAGCAAACCTTGAGCTTCCTGCCGCGCCTGCTGGTGATGCTGGTGACGTTGATCGTCGGCGGGCCATGGATTGTGCAGACGTTCATGGAATACATCATTCAGCTGTACCACAACATACCGATGGTCATCGGCTGAGCCATGCAATCGCTGCTTGCCTTGACCGACACCCAGATCAGTACCTGGGTGGCGAGCTTCATGTTGCCGCTGTTCCGCATCGGCGCGTTGCTGACGGTCATGCCGGTATTCGGCACGACCCTGGTGCCCAAGCGCGTGCGCCTCTATTTCGCCTTGGCCATCACGGTCGTCATTGCGCCCGGACTGCCGCCGATGCCGCCGGTCAATGCACTGGATTTAAGCGGATTGCTGCTGATTGCCGAGCAGATTCTCGTTGGCGTGATCCTGGGGTTCTCGCTGCAACTGTTCTTCCAGGCCTTCGTGGTGGCCGGGCAGATCGTCGCCATTCAGATGGGCATGGGCTTTGCGTCGATGGTCGACCCCACCAACGGTGTGTCGGTCGCGGTGATCGGGCAGTTCTTCACCATGCTGGTGACCCTGATGTTCCTGGCAATGAACGGCCATCTGGTGGTGCTGGAAGTCATCACCGAGAGTTTCACCACCCTGCCGGTCGGCAGCGGGTTGATGGTCAATCATTTCTGGGAGCTGGCGGGCAAACTCGGCTGGGTCCTCGGTGCGGCACTGCTGTTGGTGTTGCCGGCGGTTACCGCGCTGTTGGTGGTCAACATCGCATTTGGCGTGATGACCCGCGCGGCGCCGCAACTGAACATCTTTTCCATTGGTTTCCCGCTGATTCTGGTGCTGGGGATGGTGATTCTCTGGATCGGCATGGCGGACATTCTCAATCAGTATCAACCGCTGGCCACCGAGGCCCTGCAGTTTTTACGCGAACTGGCGAAGGCGCGCTGAGTCATGGCTGAGAGCGAGAGCGGTCAGGACAAGACAGAAGACCCCACGGAGAAAAAGAAGAAGGACGCCCGGGAGAAGGGCGAGGTTGCGCGCTCCAAGGAACTCAACACCCTGGCAATCATGCTGGTCGGTGCTTGTGCGCTGCTGATTTTCGGCGGAATGATGGCGCAGGACATGATGGAGCTGATGCGCATCAACTTCTCCTTGCCCAGGGAAGTGATCATGGATCAGCGCTCCATGACCACCTATCTGCTGCATTCGGGGCAGATTGCCCTCTGGTCGATTCAGCCAGTCATGATTGCACTGGTGTTGGCCGCCATCATCGGTCCGATTTCGTTGGGTGGCTGGCTGTTCGCGACAAGCTCCATGGCGCCCAAGTTCGGTCGGCTCAATCCGCTGCCCGGCATCAAGCGCATGTTCTCCGCCAAGGCGCTGGTGGAGCTGCTCAAGGCGTTGGCCAAATTCATCATCATTCTGTTCGTGGCGCTGGCGGTATTGTCTTCGGATATCGACGATTTGCTGCGCATCGCCCATGAGCCGCTGGACAGGGCAATTATTCACAGCCTGCAAGTGGTGGGCTGGAGCACGTTGTGGATGGCGTGCGGGCTGATCATCATCGCCGCCGTGGATGTCCCGGTGCAGCTCTGGGAAAGCCACAAAAAGCTGCTGATGACCAAGCAGGAAATACGCGACGAACACAAGGACCAGGAGGGTCGGCCGGAGGTCAAGCAGCGGATTCGCCAGGTGCAGCGCGAAATGTCCCAGCGGCGCATGATGGCTGCGATTCCCGAGGCGGATGTTGTCATTACCAACCCGACCCACTACGCCGTGGCGCTCAAATACGATGCGGACAAGGGTGGTGCGCCGCTACTGATCGCCAAGGGCAGCGACCACCTGGCCCTGAAAATCCGCGAAATCGCCGCGGCCAACGAGATCCTGCTGCTCGAATCCCCGGCGCTGGCGCGGTCGATTTACTATTCGACCGAGCTTGAAGAGGAAATCCCGGGCGGGCTCTACCTGGCTGTCGCGCAGGTGTTGGCCTATGTCTATCAGATTCGCCAATATCGGGCCGGCAAGGGCAAACGGCCGGAACCGCTCAAGGACGATTTGCCGATTCCACCGGATCTGCGACGCGATTCCTGATGGATGCTTGCCGGCGAAGAACGATAACGCGGTACAACAGATACACCATGGTGTCTGGTTCGCCTGTAGGAGCCAGGCTTGCCGGCGAAGAACGATAACGCGGTACAACAGATACACCATGGTGTCTGGTTCGCCTGTAGGAGCCAGGCTTGCCGGCGAAGAACGATGACGCGATGCAGCAGATACACCGCGGCGTCCGGTTCGCGGGCAAGCCTCGCTCCTACAGGCGAAGAACGATGACGCGGTACAACAGATACACCATGGAGTCTGGTTCGCGGGCAAGCCTCGCTCCTACAGGCGAAGAACGATGACGCGGTACAACAGATACACCACGGTGTCTGTTTCGCCTGTAGGAGCCAGGCTTGCCGGCGAAGAACGATAACGCGATGCAGCAGATACACCGCGGCGTCCGGTTCGCAGGCAAGCCTCGCTCCTACAGGCGAAGAACGATAACGCGATGCAGCAGATACACCGCGGCGTCCGGTTCGCGGGCAAGCCTCGCTCCTACAGGCGAAGAACGATTACGCGATGCAGCAGATACACCGCGGCGTCCGGTTCGCGGGCAAGCCTCGCTCCTACAGGCGAAGAACGATAACGCGGTACAACAGATACCCCCGCAGCGCCTCGCTCACGCGGCGCACATTCTCGCTTCAACCCCCTCTATTTCACCCTCCGGCAAAAGTTGGAAAGCTTCTTGCAGTAGCCGCCCCGAGCCTGCTTCAGGCGTCAAAAGTTTGCTTCAAAGGAACGGGGAATACCGGTGGATCGCTCTCAGTTAATCAACACTGCCCGCAGTAACATGGCTGAGCTCAGTCGGGGCAACCTGGGTGTGCCGCTGTTGTTGCTGGTGATGCTGGCAATGATGATGTTGCCGGTGCCGCCGTTCCTGCTCGACGTGTTTTTCACCTTCAACATCGCCCTGTCCATTGTCGTGCTGCTGGTTTGCGTATACGCCTTGCGGCCGCTGGATTTCGCTGTGTTCCCGACCATCCTGCTGGTGGCGACCTTGCTGCGACTGGCGCTGAACGTGGCGTCCACTCGGGTGGTAATGCTTCACGGTCAGGACGGCCATGCTGCTGCGGGCAAGGTGATCCAGGCCTTCGGTGAGGTGGTGATCGGCGGAAACTACGTCGTCGGTATCGTGGTTTTCGCGATTTTGATGATCATCAACTTCGTCGTGGTGACCAAGGGTGCCGGGCGGATTTCCGAGGTGAGCGCGCGTTTCACCCTCGACGCCATGCCCGGCAAACAAATGGCGATCGACGCCGACCTCAATGCCGGTCTGATCGACCAGGCGCAAGCCAAGGCCCGCCGCGCCGAGGTCGCCCAGGAAGCCGAGTTCTACGGCTCCATGGACGGTGCCAGCAAATTCGTACGCGGTGACGCCATCGCCGGCCTGCTGATTCTGTTCATCAACCTGATCGGCGGCATGGCGGTCGGTATTTTCCAGCACAGCATGAGCTTCGCCGATGCCGGCAAGGTTTACGCGTTGCTGACCATTGGTGACGGTTTGGTGGCGCAATTGCCATCACTGCTGTTGTCCACTGCGGCTGCAATCATGGTGACTCGTGCTTCGGGTTCCGAAGACATGGGCAAGCAGATCAATCGCCAGATGTTCGCCTCGCCCAAGGCATTGGCGGTGGCTGCCGGTCTGATGGCGGTGATGGGGCTGGTGCCCGGCATGCCGCACCTGTCGTTTCTGACCATGGCGGCCCTGGCGGCCGGTGGTGCCTACCTGTTCTGGAAAAAGCAGAATGCGGCCAAGGTTCAAGCCCTGCAGGAGGTCAAGCGCCAGCAGGAATTGTTGCCGTCGCCGGCCCGCGCCCAGGAAACCAAGGAGCTGGGCTGGGATGACGTGACGCCCATCGACATGATTGGCCTGGAAGTAGGCTATCGCCTTATTCCGCTGGTGGATCGCAACCAGGGTGGTCAGCTGCTCGCGCGTATCAAAGGGGTGCGCAAGAAGCTGTCCCAGGACTTGGGCTTCCTGATGCCGACGGTGCACATTCGCGACAACCTGGACCTGGCGCCGAGTGCCTACCGCCTGACGCTCATGGGCGTGATCCTGGCCGAAGCCGAGATTTACCCGGAGCGCGAATTGGCGATCAACCCCGGACAGGTCTACGGCACACTCAATGGCATTAACGCCAAAGATCCGGCTTTCGGCCTGGAGGCAGTGTGGATCGAAATCAGCCAGCGCTCTCAGGCGCAATCGCTTGGCTACACGGTGGTCGATGCCAGTACGGTAGTGGCGACTCACCTCAACCAGATTCTGTACAAACACTCCAGTGAGCTGATCGGCCACGAAGAAGTGCAGCAATTGATGCAATTGCTGGCGAAAAACTCACCGAAACTGGCAGAAGAGCTGGTGCCGGGTGTGGTTTCGCTGTCGCAATTGCTCAAGGTGCTGCAGGCACTGCTGGCCGAGCAGGTGCCGGTGCGTGACATTCGCAGTATTGCCGAAGCCATCGCCAACAACGCCGCCAAGAGTCAAGATACTGCCGCATTGGTGGCCGCCGTGCGCGTCGGTGTCTCTCGCGCAATCGTCCAAAGCATTGTAGGCACTGAGTCGGAGCTGCCAGTGATCACGCTGGAGCCAAGGTTGGAACAAATATTGCTCAATAGT